>JAZQUN010000115.1:0-4876 GCA_045631385.1 Clostridia bacterium | reverse complement strand
ATTTTCACACAACATATTGACAAATTTGCTGTGGGGGGGGGGTATAATAAGGTATAATTGTTTAGGAGTTAGATATGAACACTAAAAAAATACTAGTACTACTTCTTTGCATTGTATTGGCAGGTTGCGTATTTGCCCTTGTGGCTTGCGAAAAACTGTCAGTATGCAATGAAGGTATGGAATTTGAACTAAACGAAGATGGCAAAAGCTACACCCTAATCGACGTAGGCACTTGTACCGACAGCAAAATTGCCATTGGCAAATACAAGGGTAAGCCAGTAACTCACATTGCAGAAAAAGCCTTTTTCAACTGCAACTGGATTACCGAAGTAGAAATGAGCAACAAGGTTGTTTCCATCGGCAAAAGTGCATTTGAGCAATGTAACGAGCTAGAAAGCATTACACTTAGTAACTCTATTACTAAAATTGAAGAAAGAGCTTTTTACGGTTGTATTTTGCTTAAAAAGATAAACGTACCAGAAGGTCTTACAACGGTTGGTAAATCGGCATTTCAAAATTGTTTGTTGCTTACACGCTTCAACTTGCCAATTAGCGTTACTGCCATTGACGACTATGCGTTTGCTGGTTGCATAAAGCTTTCAAACGTAGCAATTCAAGCCAAAGTTAGCGTAATTGGTAAAAGCGCTTTTGCAGGGTGCTACTCACTAGAAAGTATTGATATCCCAAACAGCGTGACGTCTATTGGTGCAAGCGCGTTTGCGGATTGCGGAAATCTAAAAACAGTTACACTTAGCAACAAGCTTACTAGTTTGCCAGCCAGTGTTTTTTACTGCTGTGTCAACTTGATGACAGTTCAACTACCTGATGGAATCAAAACTATTGGCGAATATGCATTTAAATCTTGCGACGAATTGGTAAGTATTAATATCCCTGATGGCGTAACAAAAATAGGAAATAGCGCCTTTGAATCCTGTAAAAATTTGGAAACACTAGAGTTGCCCGATACAATTACTTATATTGGAACATATGCATTTGCATCTTCGGGACTAAAAACCATCAAAATGCCAAATGGCCTTACCTTTTTGGGAGATGGTGCTTTTGATGAATGCATAGAATTGGAAAGTATCATTTTGCCGGATAGCTTGACTACCATTAGAAAATGGACCTTTGCTTGGTGTGAAAACTTGAGATGGATTGTAATGCCTGCAAATTGCTCGGAAATCGCTGACTATGCTTTTTACTCTTGTGATTTGCTATACTTGGTTTACTGGCACAAAGAATCTTACAGCTACGTAAGCGTGGGTACTGGTAACTCCGAATTTTCTGGCGCAATAGATTACTACTACTCTGAAACGGCTCCAACAAACTCAACAAAATGGCATTACGTCAATGGAGTGCCAACATTTTGGTAAGATTACACTAAAAAAGGCAACGCAAAATTGCGTTGCCTTTAATTTTTGTAGTTAGTTTTGTTACGCTATGCTGAAAGCAAGCAGCATCATGCCGGAAAAGTACAGCAAAGTGTTGAATACGTCCATTGGCCACTTTTTGAACTTGAACATAAATAATGCCAAGGCAAAGTCGCTTGCCAAAAACAACATACTGCCTACGCCAAACATCACGGCTGACGGTGTGCCTACGGCAATAGCAATGGTTAGACCAAGCAAACCGTTGTAACCAACTGACAGGCTGTACAAATTTAGCACCAATTTGGAGTGTCCAAAAGAAAACACGTTTAGCTTTTGGCAGATGAGCATTGTTGCAACAAACACGGCAAAGAGGACAAGTGACCACCACTGCCATGTGTAAACTAGTACGGCGTGCGACGTAAGTAGCATGTTGGAAAATGCAAATGCAAGACATCCAAGATGAAACATCTTGACTTTGTTTTTGCAGAGCAAAAAAGCATCGCCTATCCATGCAAAAACAAGTGCTACAAACAGCAATATTTGCGCTTGTTGCCAACCGTTGTTTGCTACGTAGTGAAGACCTACTGCGACAAACATTGTAGAAAGACTAATCTTGACTATCGCGCGCCATGGTTGACCTACACCCATTGCCTTTATTAACATGTAACCGACCATAAATATGGCGTAAACTGCTACTACTGTATCCATGTTGTACTCCTAGAAACATTATACACTATGATGAGTGAAAGTTCAACTACAATTTTTTCATTAATAAACGCATTTCATTTTTTTGATTTCCTATTGACAAGCATAGATAGATTTGGTATAATTGTTTCGATATAGGGCATAATATACAAAGGAAAATGTGGGAGCAATCCCGTGTCCATTTTGCTTTTTGAAAATTGACGACAGACTAATATTAGTTTGTCGTTTTTTGTTAAGACGGGGGAATAGATTTGATTAACAGAAACAACAAAAAAGGGCTATCTTACGTATTGCTTACCATGACGACGTTGATTTGGGGTGCTGGGTTTGTGTTCAACAACATGGCATCGCAATCTAATGCGCCTACTGGCATTGTAAACTGCATCAGATTTGTTGCCGCAACACTACTGCTGCTTGCAATTTTTAACAAAAAAATTGTCTTCCACAAAAAGACGTTGATTTGGGGTGCACTATGCGGAGTGTCGCTGGCTGCGGCGTTTTTTCTTCAGTTCTACGCTCTAAAGTTTACCACACCTGCCAACAACAGCTTTTTTACCAGTTTCTACGTGGTGTTTGTACCTGTGTTGCATTGGTTGATCACAAAAAAACTGCCACACTGGACGGTGTTTGTGGCAATAGCTTCAACACTAGCGGGACTTGCTATACTTAACTTTGGCTACGCTACTACGGTTGAGCACAAGACAAATGCGTGGATAGGCAATTTGCTTACTATTGGTTCTTCAATATTTTTTGCAATACAAATTGTAGTGACCGACTTTGCCTTGAAAAACAGCGAAGTGGACTCTACTTCGTTGACGTTTTGGCAAATTGCGTTTGCTGCAGTGCTGTTTACCATTTACACACTAATTTTTGAAGTTGGCACTACCGACTTTGCTGCTATCGACTGGAAGCACACACTAATTGCTCTTGCTTTTTTGGCTGTACTGGGCACAGGATTTGCGTATCCATCGCAAATATTTTCGCAAAAGCATTTGCCACCTGCAACCTGCTCGCTTATTATGGCTATGGAAGGTGTGCTTGGTGCAACATTTAGCGTGATTGCAAAATTTGATATATTCCACTGGAATTTGCTTTGGGGCGGATTACTTGTGACGATTTCCGTTGTGATGGTAGAAGTTTTGCCGTACTACTTTGATAAAAAAGATAAAAATGCGAGTTGATTTCAACTCGCATTTTTTTGTGCTGTTAGTATGGCTTTTTGTAGTTGTTTGTATTGGTTTGATTACACGTGCAACACATGTTGCATTTGCTCATAATCAGCCAAATTGCCATATAAATGCCGGCAATGCCTACCAAGACGTAGACGGCTGTTTCGAGCCATGCCATACCAAAAGTGATCCATGTGACCAAGTTGAAGGCAAACAAGCCAACTAGTAGCCAATTTAGTGCACCTACTACTACCAAAATTAGCGCAATGACGCTAAATACGTTACATGTTTTGTTCATTGTGACTCTCCTTTGATGTCGTTGGTGTTAGTTTGCTCAATTTGGTGGCTAATATACCACAAAGTGTTGCAAAAATTGGCGTTTGGGGTTATAATAATTGTAGAGCATTGCTCTAGATGGTAGTAGACCACCCATCTTACCAAAAAACTACGGAGTTGGTCGACTTGGTTTGTCGACTGTTTTAATTTTATGAAAAACGCTACAAAATTCGTGTGCTTCAACGCCCTTGTTGCTGCACTTTACGTTGTGTTCACCATGCCTTTTGGCACTATTTCGACTGCATCCGGTTTGCAATTTAGACCTGCAGAAGCATTGACGATACTGCCTGCGTTGTGTCCATACACAGTTGTGGGTTTGACGATTGGTTGCGCCATAAGCAACTTGACGTCGGCATTTGGCGTATTTGACGTGGTACTTGGCTCGCTTACAACACTTGCGGCAGGGCTACTTTGTTGCATCAAGCCCTTTAGAAAGCCTTACACGGCACAAATTCCACCAATTTTGCTAAACGCAATGTTTTTGCCACTTATCTGGATGATTGGTGCACCGGAATCCATCACAGTTTACCTTACAAATGCTGTAAGTTTGCTACTTACTCAAAGCGTGGTTTTGTACGGACTTGGTACACCACTGTACTTTTTTACAAAAAAGAAATTGCTACCACTACTTTCGCTGGAGCAATGAAGGAGAATAATATGAAAGCAATTTTGACAGTTATTGGACAAGACAAACCAGGCATTATTGCTGGCGTTTCTACTTTTTTGGCGCAACACAACGTCAACATTGAAGATATCAGCCAAACAATTATGCAGGACAAATTTACTATGATTATGATGGTAAATCTTATAAATTGCGACGTAGAACTTCAAACTCTTGTTGTACTTGCACAACAACTTGGCGAACAAATTGGCGTGGCTATTTCGTTGCGTCACGAAGACATTTTTAATGCAATGCACACAATTTAACGACTATGCTAAACAATAACAACATTTTAGAAACCATCAATATGGTGGAAAAAGAGCACTTTGACGTGCGCACTATCACAATGGGTATTTCTTTGCTGGGTTGCGTAAGAGCGACAGCAAAGCAAACTGCCGCTGCCGTGTACGACCTTATTTGCAAAAGAGCAAGCAACCTTGTTAGCACTGGCGAAAAGCTTGCGCTTCAATACGGTGTACCTATTGTAAACAAGCGTGTTTCGGTTACTCCTGCTAGCCTTATCTGCGCATGCTTCCCTGGTGAAGAAATGGTAATCGCAAAGGCTCTTGACGACGCTGGCAAGGCTGTTGGCGTTGACTTTTTGGGTGGATACAGCGCTCTTGTACACAAGCAAA
>JAZQUN010000114.1:0-4985 GCA_045631385.1 Clostridia bacterium | reverse complement strand
CTATTTAGCGAACTTTGTATTACGGGCGCTACAGCTGGCGATTTGTTCACTTCACCTGCGTTGCACAAACAAGTCGGATCGTAGCCATGTCGTTCTGTGAGCCAAGGAGTTGTTATCAGGTCTTGTCTTCCTAAGACCGCTTGGCCTCCGACTTCTATTTAGCGAACTTTGTATTACGGGCGCTACAGCTGGCGATTTGTTCACTTCACCTGCGTTGCACAAACTTACTCAAACGGCTGTTAGTAGCCTTGTTAGACAAACTGCCAACATCGACGTGACCTTTATCGTGGGAGCACCTGTTGTTTGCGAACGCAAAGTCTTTGACTGTGCAATAGTTTGCCATGCGGGAAAAATACTTGGTATCGTACCAAAGACAAACCTGCCATACGAGCAACAACGCTGGTTTGATAGACAATTTTCGACAAATTTCGTCAATTTTTGCAATCAACAAGTGCCATTTGGCGAGTTGGTGTTCCAAAACAACGACGGATTTAGATTCGCTTGCGGATTTGATTACAAATTGCACCACTTGTATGCTCAAGCCGGCAACGTCGACGCTTTGTTTGTGTTGGGTGCTACTCCAAAGCTTGTGGGCAGCAGCGAAAAAACACTTTGCAGCCTAAAGGCTTTGTCGCAAGAAGTTGGTGCTGTTGTATACAGCAACGCTCACTTTAGCGAGTCCACTTCTACCAACGTATACTCTGCATTTGCAACCATTGTAGAAGGCGGAAAGGTGCTTGCACAAAACTGCGACTTTGCTCAAAAGGACTGCATTTGCGAAATTGACGCCAACCTTCCAAGTAACCCTACGGTTGACAGCAACGCCGTATGCTTTAGCCAAGACCTATCTTGCACTCAACTAGTGCGCAAATTTAACCCTACGCCATTTGTTCCAGCCAAAGCAAGCGAGCGTGCTGCTAGATGCGAACAAATACTTACCATGCAAGCGTACGCTTTGAAAAAGCGCTTTGAACATACCCACAGCAAAAAGGCGGTAATCGGCGTATCGGGCGGACTAGACAGCAGCCTTGCACTGCTTGTAATCAAACGCGCATTTGATATCATGGGCAAAAGCGCAAGCGATATCGTTGCTGTTACTATGCCATGCTTTGGCACTACCGAACGCACGCTAAACAACAGTATTGCGTTGGCTCAAGTGGTTGGTGCAACTATCAAAAAAATTGATATTTCCACAAGCGTAACACAACATCTAAAGGATATCGAGCACGACTTTGCGCCAGACGTAACACTAGAAAACGCTCAAGCACGCGAACGTACGCAAATATTGATGGACGTTGCAAACAAGGTGGGCGGAATTGTTGTAGGTACTGGCGATTTGAGTGAAATTGCACTGGGTTGGAGCACGTTTAACGGCGACCACATATCCATGTACAACCCAAATTGCGACATTCCTAAAACACTTATTCCACACCTTATCAGATACGAAAGCAAAAAGTATGCTGACAACACAGACGTGTTTGAGAGCATAATCGATACGCCTATCAGCCCAGAGTTGATACCAACAAAAGCTGGCGAGATTGTGCAAAAAACAGAAGATATTGTTGGACCATACCTGTTGCACGACTTTTTCTTGTGGTGTTTCTGCCGTGGATACGACAGCAACAAGACACTGTTTGTGGCAAAGCAAACGCTTACTCACTGCGACAGCGAAACCATCACTAGCACTCTTAAAAAGTTTGTATCAAGGTTTTTTACACAACAATTCAAACGCAACTGCGCAAGCGACGGCGTGGCGGTGGGCAGCGTGTCACTTAACCCAAAACATTGGCAGATGCCAAGTGACGTTGTAGGAACAGCTTACCTAAACGAACTAGACTAAAAAAATTACGGACTACAAAGTAGTCCGTTTTTTTATTTATCAAGCAGGCAAATTGTTGACGTACTCTTGCATATAGCCGTAGTAGCTAGCAAAGTGATACTCCAACGAAACGTCGTTGTTGAAAATATCTTGAGCTTCTGCCCTTGACAGAGTAGCAAAAAACTCTTTGGCTAGCGGAACTTTTTCTTCTGCCTTGAGCCTTTCCACGCCCGATACGCCCACCGTTGCCAACAAATTGATTGCTTCTAATGCACGACGTTGCTCGGATGCGGTTACCGTGGCATACGCCTTTTGGATTTTTACCTTGTAGTCGGCTTCTTGCTTGTCTACGCTGTTGTTGTACTTTGTTACGCTGTCGCTTTTATCCTGTTGATCTTGATTTAGTTTAAGCAACCTTTCTTCGATTTTTGCATCCTTTTGTTGCTGTAAGTGCTCGGTAGTTTGCGACAATAGTTGTTGTAACAGTTGCAACTGTTGATTGAGCGTATCAACGGCTTGCTGATGGCTTTGCTGCGCCTTTTCTACCTGTTTGGAGTATTCGGCAAGCAGCTTGTTAAGTTGGCTGTGATATATGCTGGATGCCTCAATACAGTTCTGAAGCGCCTTGTTGATAAACGCAAGGCGTTTTTTGTTGTAATTTTCCAGCAAGGACTGACAGTCTCCTGCAAAATCCATCTCTTGCTGGGCTAGTTTGTGCCTGTTTTGGCGTTGTTTATCTAGGTTGCCTTGCGTATAGTCGGCAATTTTTTGACCGTACACGCCTTGATAGTAGTTTTCTGCCAACTCCTGCAACTGTTGTTGCTCAAGCGGCGTAAAGGTTAGCTTTGTCAACCCTAGGCTATCTGGAAAATCCAGCTCGATATCGTTTAAGGCACGGTTGTACTTTTTGTCAATTTCGTCAAACTCTGTCTTGAGCAGAGCGTATCTTTGTTCTACCGTCAAAGGCTGTTGACTCATGGAGCAACACCCCCTTTGTACAGCAAGTAATCAACACCGATAGCATCAATACACATTTCGCCTTCGGTTTGAAAAACAAACTTGAAGTTTTTCCCTGTTGCGTTGACGTATACGCTTTGTGGAAGGTTGCTTGCAGGCAAATCAAAGACTTTACTTGTGTTGTTGAAACATACCGTCATAGTTAGCGGATACTTGGTTGTCAGCGTTACAAATTGCACCGTCTTGCCCTTGTGCGAGTTGAAATCCGTTTGCAACTGACATTGTCGCGGAGTGGCTAGTTGTTGGGTGGATACGGTGTAAACTACTCCGTTGTTTACGGCAAGCAGTTGACCGTCTACCGTTGACATATGATAAAAATCCCAACCACGTAGCACTACCACGCCAGAACTTGCAACAACAACCAAACAGTTGTTGGTGTAATTACCCTTTTCGCACAACAATTTGCCACTATCAAAGTTGAGCCTAGCGTTTAGCACGTAACCTAGGCTGCAATCCTGTGCCATTGCGTAATCGTTGTTGCTAGCAAACGAGTAATCCAAATGCTTTGCAACTCTGCTAAAAAGTTTGCCGTCAAACGACCACAAGCCCCAGTCCGTCAAAAAGATAGCACGGTGACCGTTGCTTGACAAGGTGTTGCCGTACAATCTTCCGCAAGAAAATGCGATGGACTTAACGGCAAAGCTGGCTGTATCCGCCGTTGCAGTTACCCTTTCGACAGAGTGTTGTCTAAACACGTACAAACAGTTGTCGATTTGGCAAAGGGAGAGACACTTGCCACCCCTTTCGTCAAAAGCTAGCCATCCGGCATCGTCGCCGTCAAAGTTCACATGGCTATCAAACTGTGAAAAGTATAGTTTATCGTCTAATCCCGTGATAGCAAAGCAACGGTTTTTGTGCAGAGTCGCCTTTACAAAGGGCAAGCAATTTAGTTTGGTCGCACGTTGATTGCCTGTTTGGTAAAGCAACACGCCAAGGTCGGTTAGTATCAGCAAGCCGTCGTTTGTTTGAACCAACTCAACAAAACTGTATTTATCGTCGGAAATTACGTCAAACATTTGCGGAGAGCGTATAACCAACATGCCTTCGTCTGTCCATTGAAGAATACCGCCGTCAAACGCCCACATGCCTTGCATGACAACTTCTTCGTCTTGATAGTAATCGCTTTGCTGAACGCAATAGCGCGAATACACCTTGCCTTCGCTAGCACAAACGCCGTATGAATTTGCAAGGCAGTCGCTATCCCAAGGCAACGTGATTTGCTTGGCGTAACCTACTGGATAGGTCAATTTAGTTTTTGCAAACATTACAACCACCGCCTTTTTGGCATAATTTTTTCGCCACCTCGTTTGCAACCTTGCAATGCCAAGTAGAAACGTGCGCTCCAATTCTTTGCCAACTCATAGTTGCCGCAAAGCATGTAGTATTGGGCAACAACGCCGTATGCAACAGCCAAGGCAGTTACTCGGGGCGAGCCAAAGTTGACTTCGCCCCAAAAATCTGTCCATTGATACGCCACACGGTATCGAACGCTGGCTTTGGCGCAATTTACATTTGCAATTCCGCAATCGGTGTAGCAAAAGTTGACGTTTTTGCCAAGCTCATCCTTGACGCTAACCACGCCTTGCACTTTGCCACCTAACACAGAAAAATCCACTTCGCCATCCATTACGTCTACCGTTTGCGTTTGCACCACGGGAAAGTACTCCGTTGCAATTTCGTCACAAACAACGTTGATGCACTTTACAAGTTTTTGCACCGTGGTATCGGCGTTGACTTGCTCTATTACGGCTTGATCGGTTGGCTGACCTTGAAAAATTGTTGGTGATACACCTGCATCCAAAAGCAAGTCTGCTTTGTACAAAATTTCTTTTACCGTCATAGGTTAATCTCCTTTGCGTATCTATCAATTGCCCTATCAACAGCAGCGTTTTCTGCCATGGCATTGGCCCTTTCCATTTCGGCAAAAAGCCTTTGGGCATTTTCTACACGGGTGCGTCTTACAAAGAAAATTGTGCGCACATCTAGGCTGTCAAATGGCACGATTACGGCTAGCGTATCGCCCTTTTGCCTGGCGTTGTGCACTTCGTAGCGAGCAAGCAATTTGTTGTAATACACCCTGTAATTGTCGTCAATTTGGCGCAACGACCACGCCACATCCATAACGTCGTTGGTGATGGGCAATAGATAC
>JAZQUN010000113.1:0-5661 GCA_045631385.1 Clostridia bacterium | reverse complement strand
AAGCAGCGTAGATGCATCGTCAAATTCACCACCAAGTATTTGTTTTATCTTTTCAATCACATCAACAACAAACGTATCGTCAGTAAATTGATTAAGTTCGTCAAAGTCAATATTTCCAAGTTGATCATCAATAGTTTTATTAAGCTCGTCTTCCACTTCGCTGGCAAATGCGCAAACTGGAGCAAAAACCACAAAATTTAGTAATATAATTACTAATACTAAATAAACTAAACGCTTTTTCATGTCAAGAAGTTGGTCAAAAGGCTCAAAAGTTGATTAATATATGGCAATGCTACAGACAATATTGCAATTTTGCTTGCAAACAACACTTTGTCGCCTACACTTTTGCAATTAGCGTCTACACAAACGTTGTTACAAAACTCTCCCAAATACCCTATTCCAACAATTTTAAGCACACCTGAAAAGTAATTTGCATCAACTCTAGTGTTATCCGCCACCGAATAGAAGGTGTAAACAACAGCAAAAAGCTCATCTAGCACCATAAAAACCATAACAACGGATACTGCAACAGTCAAAACTAGTGAAAACTCTGGTTTTACTTGTCTAACAAGAACTATGGCAACCAATGATACTACAGCAATGCCAACAATTTTAATTATACTCATCTTACAAATCAAAAAGTGCAATTATTGTTTCAAACAATTGCAAAACCATATCAACTACAAGGATTAGGGCTAGCACTAGTCCAGCAATAGAAACAAGGTTGGCAATGTCTTCCTTGTTTGCCTTTTTTAACAAAATACTTGCAACTGCGGTAACTAATCCTATCAACGCAATTTTGAAAACTAACGAAATATCCATATCAAATCAAAACTAAACCAATTATTACACCACAAAGCAGCCCAAGCTTTTGCCCTATCTTACCTTTAGTGTTGTTGTCTAAACGAGACTGCTTAAGAGCATCGTCAAAGTACGCTGTATAAAACTTAAGATGCTCTTGCAACACTTGCGAATTGGCAGCATTTAAGCCGTCAAAAAATCTCCTTATATATTGAGTTTCCTTTTTAGTCAAAAATCTAATCCCACCTGCTTTATTTAACAAATAGGTGTTACAGCAAGCAGCAAATTCAGCTCCAGATGAAGAAATAAATTGTGCAACAAATTGACTCAAAACCACCCTATTTGATCCCGCATTAACACTAAATTTTACAGCAAACTCATACAAATCCAAATAAAGCTTTTCCTTTTTAATTGAGACGTTTTCATACATTTTTCCTACAAGCAAACCGCCTATTGATGTGCAAAATAATATTATTATGTCTGTCATAGTGTTATATAATTAGCTGATTTATCGTATAATTTTGCCATTTTACCGCCAAATTGCTCTAAAATTACATATTTATCGAACTTTAAGCCGTTTTTTGATACAAAGTCATTTACACCACTAAAATCACGACAATGCATAGATGCGCACACGTTAACGCCGCTTTGAAGCGCATGCTTTAGCCAAGGCAAATCACTATCAAAAATCTCATCACAAATCAACACTTCAGGAGACAAGCTTTGCAGAGCGATCTTAACTGCACGACTTCGTTCAAGGCCCACCAAAACGTCGCAACAGCATCGAGCTTCAAACCCATCAACCCTGCTCAACTCTCCACGCTCATCTAGTACAACTACGTCATATCTACTCGACAGTCTTGCAGCAATATCACGCAAAAAAGTTGTCTTTCCGTGTCCAGGAAGTCCCGCAACCAATATGTTACTGCAAGCAATAGTTTCATCACCAATCCCACTACTGCAACCCCAAGCAGCTTTATTTATTCTGATACATACACCACTGTAACTAGAAAAGCAAGCCTGTCCATCATCACAAATACTACCACTGCCAGAAACTCCAATTCGACATCCGTCATCCAAAGTTAAGAATCCCTGCGACATTTGACGTTCAAAGGCGTAAATTGAGTTTTGGCAGGCCTTTTTAATAAAAGCGCCTATTTGTTCGCCTGATATCTTAAGCGCTCCTACAACCCCTTTTTGCAGTCCATTTGCTCCAACGTAAAAGTTTGCACCATCAACCTTAACTTTTACAGGTGAGTTTGCGTTTAACCTAATTTGCTGAAGCTTGTCCATGCATCCAGCCAACATATTGAGTTGTTGCGGCAAGCAGTCGGTAATCTTCATATTCTAAACTATTATCGACAAATAAAAAATATGCGTAAAAAAAAGACCGAACATAATGTTCGGTCCTTTGACTTGGCAATAAATAAATTATTTAACTCTTTCCATGTATTCGCCAGTACGAGTATCAATTCTAATTTTGTCGCCTTCTTCAACAAACATTGGAACCATCAATTCGTAACCTGTTTCTACTGTTGCTGGCTTTGTAACGTTAGTAGCTGTGTTACCCGCAACACCTGGTTCGCAAACTGTAACCAACAAAACAACAAAGTTTGGTGGTTCAACGGAGAATGCTTCACCCTTGTAGAATTTAATTGTAGCTGTCATGTTTTCTTTTACAAACATCAAAGCATCTTCTACTTGAGATTTGTTCAATGGAACTTGTTCGTAAGTTTCATTGTCCATAAAGTAGTACAATTCGCCATCGCTGTAAAGATATTCCATTTCCTTGCTTTCAATTTGAGCCTTTTCAAATTTTTCAGAAGGGTTGAAAGTTTCTTCACGAACCGCGCCTGTAACTACGTTCTTAATCTTGGTTCTTACAAACGCTGCACCCTTACCAGGTTTAACGTGTTGGAAATCTACGATAACATAGATACCGTTGTTGTAAACGAATGTAACGCCTTTTCTAAAATCGCCTGCTAAAATCATTTTTTGTACTCCTCCTGAGTGTTTCTTATAAGATTATAATATTTTTATTAGAAGTTGTCAAATCAATTACTCCATCTTTTGTAATTAACAACAAATCTTCTATTCTAACACCGCCAACACCTGGGATATAAATACCAGGTTCGACAGTAATCAGCTGATTATGTCCCAAAACGTCTTGCGAAGCGGCAGACGCAGAAGGGAATTCGTGAATATCAATACCAAGGCTGTGACCGGTACTGTGTGTAAAATATTGACCGTAACCGTTTGCAACGATAATTTCTCTCGCAAACGAGTCAAGCTCGCGACCGGTCATGCCACAATATGCATTTTGAATCGCACTACGTTGCGCCAAAGCAACAACGTTGTAAATATCAACTAATTCTTTTTTAGGGTTACCTACAAAAAACGTGCGGGTCATATCCGAGCAGTATCCTTTGTATGCCGCACCAAAGTCAATAGTTACAGCATCACCAACTTCAATTTTCTTGCTTGTTGGATGAGCATGTGGTTTGGACGTATTTACGCCAGATGCCACAATGGTATCAAACGCAAGGCCAGTTGCACCAAATTTACGCATAATATACTCTAGTTCGATAGCAACTTCAATTTCCGTCATACCTGGCTTGATAAATTGCAAAATTTGACTAAATGACTTATCTGTAATTGCTTGAGCGCACTTGATACAGTCAATCTCATCAGCAGTCTTAACGCTTCTTACAACGCTAATAGCCTTGCCAGCTGGAACAAGTTCAAACGAAGATAGTTGTTGTTGCATTGCGTTAAATTCGGCAACAGTAATTTCGGTATCTTCAAAGCCAACCGTCTTTACTTTTTCATTTTTGAGCAAAGCAACAATTTCTTCATACACCTTTGCACCTTGAGTGCATACTACTTCCAACTTGTCGCTTTTGATATCTTCTGCCATTTCAAAGTAGCGTGGATCAGTAAAGAAAACCGCTTTTTCCTTCAAAATTACCAAGTAACCAAATGTTGATGCAAATTCGGTAAAGTAAAATCTGTTTTTTTCCGAAACCACCAATACCGCATCGGCAGTAAGGTTTGTAAATAGTTTAGTTGTATCTTTCATATTCACCTCTATTTTGCAGATAAATACATATTTTTCATTGCTAACGCATCAGCAGCTTGTGTGCCGTCAGATTCGCAAATAACAACCAGGTTGTTTAGGTTATATTGTTTCAATACTTGTGCTAGCGGCATAAAGTCTGGACCAAACATGGTATCTTCGAAGGTCAGATGCTTGACTTCGCCACCTTGAGAAAACTCTATTTTAGAAAAATGCACGTGCATCTTATCAACCCTTTCGTGTCCTAGGTTCTCCAGCATATAAACGATCAGTCTTTCATAGTCGTCTCTAGTCTTTAGCGAACCATATGTACGAGCATTCAAATGTCCAAAGTCAATTGTAGGCACAAGACACTTATCAATTTTGCAAAAATCAATCACTTCAGCTAAATCGCCAATTTGATTAATTTTACCCATCGTTTCCGGACAAAAAGTAAAGTTTTGCAAACCACTTTGATAAATTCTGTCCACAAGCGTTTCGATTCGCTTGTGTGTCAACGCAACAGCATCTGCTCTTTGCATCTTACCCACACTTGCAGGGTGAAAAACAACACGCTCACCACCAAGCATAGCAACCTTTTTACAACTATTGATTACGTAGTTGTAGGATTTTTCAGCCATATCATCACTTGGATTAGCAAAGTTGATGTAATATGGAGCATGAACAGATACTTGAACGTCATACAACTTGGCCTGTTGTGCAATTTGCACAGCCATATCATCGCCAAGGTTTATCCCACGACCGAACGAGTACTCGTAGGCATTCAAACCCATTTCAGCAAGCCATTTGGGTGCTTGCACTGTGCGTTGAAACCCTTGATCATAAAACTGTTTACTGTTTCCGCTTGGGCCAAATCTAATCATTTCTAGCGCTCTCCAAATCTTGTTTTAGTTGTGATGCAAGGTCTTCTTTACTTTCAAACTTTGTTATGTTGCGCAAAAATTTTGTTAGCTGCACGGTCAACTTTTTGCCATACAAATTACCATCAAAATCTATCAAATGCGCTTCTACCGAGTTGGTATCAACATCAAAAGTAGGCTTTGCACCAATGTTCACAATTGCTCGATATGTTTTGCCTTCAACGTCAGCTTTTCCAGCATATACACCTACAGGCAACAATTTTTCTGCAGCAATTTTCAAATTTGCCGTTGGAAAATTGATAAGTCTGCCAACCTTTCGGCCATCTTCAACAATGCCTGTTACAAAATAAGGTTGAGATAGCAAACTGTTTGCCGTTTGCAAATTGTTTTCCAGCAAAAGCTTACGCACCAACGTACTACTAATTTTAGTACCGTTTGTGACAACTTCTTCTACAATGCTGCAACCAATACCAAGTTTGGCAAAATATTCCTTTACATATGCGCTATCTTTACGATCTCTACCGCAAGTGTAGTCGAATCCGCAAACAACGTGCACAATGTTGTACTTGCTTAACACTTGCAAAAAGTCGTCGGCAGACAGATTCATAAAATCTTTATCAAACGCAGCAGATACCACCACGTCTAATCCAACGTTTTTGTAAATGTCAAGTCTTTCTTCAAAGGTATAAATAGGCTTTACAGCTTTGCCAATTACTTCAAAGTGATTATTGCTAAAGGTAAACAAAGAACACAGAGAGTTGTTAGCATTTGCAACCTGTCTAGCAACGTCGTACAAGGCAACGTGTCCCTTGTGCATGCAGTCAAAAAAGCCCAAAGTAATTACAATTGGTTTATTAAATTGTTGACCAAATGAAATATTAAGCATTTTTTAGGTTAAATCGGGTAATAAGTTTGCCATCAACA
>JAZQUN010000112.1:0-3796 GCA_045631385.1 Clostridia bacterium | reverse complement strand
CAATGCAAATTCGTTGTACTCCTCTACGTCTTCGCCCCAGTAGTTAAGCGCTGCAACGGTGCATGCCAAGCCACTGGTGTACTCCATGGTTTGTTGATATCCACTAAAGTTTGTGTAGATGGTACGCTCGTTTGTGGACTTCATGTTGTAAAAGTCGTTTACTGTGTAGTATTCGCTGTTTTCCACGTCGTATTGGCCGTTTAGTGGGGCACCATTGCCGTATTTTGTGCGATTTAGCGTGCCACCGTAGTTGCCGTCAGCATCCAACAAAAGATGCTTGTTGCTTGTTGCAGCAGGTGGATTTTCTTGTGGTGGATTTGGCTTTACGTAATTTGGATCGGTACCACCACAATCGGTACAAACGCCATCTACGTAGACGTGCGAATATTTTTCTGTTTGACATGCCGTAAGCACCGTCAAGGCGATTACTAAGCAAATGATTAGACTAATAAATTTTTTCATGGTATACCTCCTTAGGCTTGGGCAATGTAATCACTGCCCAACCAAATGAAGTGGTGATAGTAGATACCTAGGCCACCTACGTACATTACGTATGCGTCCTTTTGCAAAATGCTCTTGTTTGTCCAACTGTTGTTGATTGCACTTGTGCCAAAGAACTCTTGCAAGATGTCTAGGCTGCCGTGTGCTGGAGCGTAGTTCATATCAATGAAATATGGATAGCGTCCGTCAACCTTGGTTGCTGCTGCACTTGCTTGGTTGTATGCTAGGTACATGGACCTGTTGGATGCACTGTAGTTTACAAAGCCTGTGCCTGCTGGGATTTTTACAAGTTTGTATCTGTTTGCGTTACGTGTATCAGCATCCTTTAGCCACTCGGTAAATGCGGCAAAGTCTGCAAGTGTTGTTGCTTGCGCAATGTCAAGCTTGACGTCGTTGCCCTTGGACAAAACTACTACGTTGCTGTTTGCTACCTTAAATGGAGCAATTTTGCCAACTTCCGATTCGTTTACGTTGGTAGACGTTACCTTCAAAACAACCTTGATGATGATTTCGTCGCCCTTTTCTAGGCCTGCAAGGTAGCTTGTACCGCTTACTCCTGCGTCACGAATACCAATTACTTGGTTGCTACCCTTTTCGCGAATAAGCAATTCGCCGTAGGTTGCGTTTGGAACGATGTCTGCAATAAATGTAGAGGACATTACTACGCCGGTAAGCTCGTGCGTCTCGGTGCTTGCTGGCAATGCCTTGATTTGGCTAACCGTCAATGCGTTGTTGACAAGTGTTACCGTAACAGTTGCTGTTTTGCCACCGTAGTTGATTGTAACAATGTTGTCGCCCAATGCAAGGGTGCCAACGGAAACCATATCTGCCGTGATGGCAATTTGCTCGGGAGAGCCTGCATTGTAGCTTAGCTCTAGCTTTAGCTGACACAATGCGTTGACAACGTCCGTTGCACTTGCAGTTGCGGAAAGTGGAGAAACCTCTCCCACTACTGCAATGGATTGAAGCTCTTGTGCTCTTACTTGAATAGCAAAGGTAAAATCAAAGCCGTCGTAGGTGCCACGAACAGTGTAGTCACCTGCTTGATTTAGGTTGTAGGTTGTTGCATCAAGCATATCTGCAGTTACGTTTACGGTGTTGCCCGTTGCTGTAGAAACAAGGGTGCATCCCGTCAAATCCAATGCTTGGCCTGCTGTGTACAACGACTTTGTAGGGGCATTGAAGGTATATGGAACAACCTCTACCCAGCTGTCATCCAAAACTAGCAAATCGTAGTAGTAATTGTTGCCGCCTAGGAACAATACATAGATTGTTGCCGTTGTGGTTGCAGGATTTGCAAAGTCGGTGGACTCGGCGTTGTTGAAGTAGGTTTGAAGCTTGTTTGTCAAGTAGAAGTTTGAGTTGACACGGTAGATAAATGGGCTCATGTAGCCACCGTTGAGGCGTTGGTCTGCAACAGCCTTGACGTCGTCGCCAAAGAACGCACGGTAGCCGTCAAATGCCACTACGCCCTTGACGCCAACTAACTTGGCAACCTTGTGGAAGTTGCCGCCATTGATAAACGCCTTTAGGTCGTCTTGGCTGTCAACTTCTACTGCACCTTGCTTCATTGCGGCCATATTCAATGCGTTGCCCTTGCTTAGTACAACTGTGTTTAGCGCAAAGCCTTGACCTGTTACGTCAGCATACAATCTGCCAGACAAGCCAACCTGTGTAGATGCAGTAAGCGTAAGCTTTGCCTTTACTACTACTTCGTCGCCAATGTTTAGCTCGTCGCTGGTCCAAGCGATGTTGTCATATGCGCCAACAACACCGGTGTTTGCTACACCAATTAGGTTGTTGCCATTTTTGTCCTTGAGCAACATTTCGGCCATTCCGTGAGAGGAGCCCGGACCTACGATTACACCCGTTACGTCATACACTTGACCGGGGGTGCCTGCCAAAAACTCGGCAATGCTTAGTGCTTGGTTTTCGATTGTAAAGGTTACCGTTGTGGTAAATCCAGCATAGGATACAGTGTAATCTACTTGGCCAATCTTCCAATTTTGAGGATTTTCGGTGCCAAACATAGATGCCTTCATTGCAACTTCTTCAAAGCTGCCATCGCTGTAGTTCACCTTGATTTTGCCGCCTGTCAAATCAAAGTCGGCTGGTGTTGCACGGTGTCCGTAAACAACTGTGTTTGGCAACGAAAGCACTTCGATGGAGGTTGCGCGCAAGTTTTCGACGGTTACGTCAAATTGGAAAGCAAATCCTTCGTAGTTGCCCTTTACCGTGTAGGTGCCTGCAACGGTTGTGTTTGGATAGGTTGTTGCATCTAGCATATCGGCAGTAACGACTACTGTTTCGTCCGAGCGGTTGTTGTATTTTACCGTAAGCGTTGCTTTTGTTGGGTCAAACGTATCGCCCAAGAACATCACTTCTTGAGTTGTGCTTGCTTCTACGCCCGTGATACCCGGCTCTACAATTTTGACGTCAGCTTCGTCCAAGATTACAAATTCGTGGTAGTAGTTGTTTCCGCCAAAGTACAATGCGTACATTTCTACTAATTGGCTTGTTGGGTTGGTCCAGTTTTCTGGGATGGCAATTTGCTTACCAAACAACATTTCGGTAAACGTTTTGCCTGTGGTGTAGAATTGTGATGCATCGTTGAAGCATGGGGACAAGTTGCCACCACCAACACGTTGCTCTGCAAGACTGTCTACGATACCGTCTTCAATCCAGAAACGCAAGTGTGCCGAGCTGGTATATGGTACAAGGTTGATTTGACCAACAATTTTTACCATTTTGTAGTGGTTTTCTCTTCTTGCTGGTTCGGTCAAAAATGCCGCCAAATCTTGTTGACTATCAATAACAACGGCGTCTTCTCTGTTGATGTTTACGCTGTTGCCCTTAGATACTACTGCTGTCGAGTAAGCTGTGCCACCTTCGTATTCGGCAAAGATTCTGCCCGTTGCCGAACTGCTTGAGTAAAACTTTTGCTTAAGTGTTACTGGCAAAACAAGCTCGTCGCCGATTTCAAAGCCGTGAGTATCAAAGTTGTAGTTGTAGATCAAACCGTGTGATTCCAAACCAACTACGCCGATGATGTCGCCTGTGTCTGGGTCAGCAATGATAAACTCTTCCGTTGTGACTGCTGTTGCAATAGAGATCAACACGCCCTTTACCAAATAGGTGTTATCCAAAGCCGATTGCTTAAGTTGTGATACTGTGATAGGTTGGCTTTCGGTAAACGGTGTAGATACCGTTGTAGTAAAGGTTTTCTTTTCGATTACTTGCTCGATATCTGCGTTGATTTTGCCGTCTTCGATGTATGCATCCAAAACGTCTTCTT
>JAZQUN010000111.1:0-9860 GCA_045631385.1 Clostridia bacterium | reverse complement strand
GACGGCAATTTCGTGACGGCAAAGTGCTAGGTTGGGTGCAAGTTGCTTTTCTCCACTACCACATTTGCGGTAAGGTGGATTGCACACCACGCAGTCGTAATCTCCGCCAAGTGTTTTGTAAGCATCTTGCATAGGGCAATTTACAACCGTTACGTTGTCTAGTTGGTTGTAGTCCACAGTGCGCTGTGCCATATCAGCAAGCTGACTTTGAAGCTCTACAGCCCATACGTGCTTGGCGTTTTTCTTGGTGGCAAGTAACACGGCAATGATGCCACTACCCGTGCCTAAATCTATTGCGCGCTTGCCGGTAAGGTCGCCTACCGTGTTGGCAAGCAAAATGGCATCGGTAGTAAAGCGATACTCCGACTGGCTTTGTATAATCTTTAGGCCGTTGTAGCCCAAATCTTCGAGTTTTTCGTTTTGTTTAATTGTCATAGCAACATTTTACCACATATCCAGCCAAAAATCCAACTCTTTTTGTAAAAAAGCCGTCAAGACTGCCAAATTGTTGCACAAATTTGTAGACATTTTGTTTTGGGTGGTGTATAATAGACCTATCATTAATGATAAAGGAGAAAGGAAACATGGCTTACAAAATCACTGATGAATGCATTTCTTGTGGTGCTTGCCAAGCTGTTTGCCCAGTAGAAGCAATTTCTGAAGGCGACGGAAAATACGAAATCAATGCTGATACATGTATTGATTGCGGTGCTTGCGCTGCTCAATGCCCTGTTAGCGCTATCGAAGCGTAACAAAACCTTTTTCGCCCGTACCAATGGTACGGGCTTTAATTTTGCCCAAAATCGCCTTTTGCTATTGACTTGACGTGTCAATTTTGGTACAATTATCTAAATTTTTGTAGGAGAAAACGCCATGTCAAACAAAAAAGAAGATTGGGCTCTGTTGAAAGAGCTTTTTGAAAAAATGCATTTCAAAATTGAAGACGGAGTGCTGGTGAAATATCTTGTCGACTTTGGTAACCCTGCGTGGCTACCTAATGAAATCAAAGTGCCAGACAAGGTTACTTCTATTGCAGAAAACGCCTTTTGGGATGCCTACACTTTGAAAAAGGTACATTTGCCAGCGGGACTGGTTTCCATCCAAAAAAATGCCTTTGCAAACTGTGGCAAGCTGAAAGAAATTGTGTTTGCAGGTACTCCTACACAGTGGCGACTTGTCAACAAGCATCCTTACGCATTTAGTAGCAGCGTCAAGGTTACTTGCCTAGCTAAAGACAAAAAAAGCGACGGCTTTTTTGACGTTGCTCCAACTCCTACGCCAAACAAAAGCACGGTGGAAAGTAAGACACAAAAAGCCAAGCCAACCACATCTACTACAAACACGCCACAAAAGGCAACGGAAAGCAAATCTAACAAGCCAAACCCAGACGATTACTTTATCGACCTAGATAAAATTGACGAAAACAACTGGTAAACAAAATGAAAAACCACTACTACAACCAACTAAACTCCACCGAAAAGCAGGTGTACGACATAATCAAAAACGGACTGTTTAGGTTTGATACCCAAATTGCAATTCCGTTGCGCCTAGCAAATGCGGTGGACGTTCCACGAATATATATTTACATAAGTTGCGACTATCCAAAGGTTTTTTACGTCAACTTTTACGACTACCACTACGTATATACGGCAACGGAGTTTGTAATTGAGCCATACTACTGGTACACTGCAAGCCAAATTGCCAAGATGGACGGCAAAATTGACAAACTTTTGCAAAAAATTGCTAGCAAAGTGAATGACGGCACACAGTATCAAAAGGTAAAAAGCTTGTACGAGCTGCTTGCAACCAACGTCACCTACCAATGCGTTGATCAAGCAGATAGACACAAAAAGGTTAACGAAACCAACACCATCATGGGTGTACTTTTCTACAAAAAGGGCATGTGCGAAGGCGTTGCAAAGGTGTTTCAACTAGTGGCAAATATGGTGGGTGTGCAATGCATCACGGTGCACGGCTACGGCAACCAACAATATCACGCCTGGAACATTGTACAAATTGACGGTGCAACCTACCACGTTGATGCAACCTACGCCATGAGCGAATACGCCAAGACAAATCAAATCTGCTACGACTATCTAAACTTGAGCGACAAGGACGTATCACAGACGCACAAGCCTAGCTATCCTGTGCCTAGATGCAACGCAACCAAGTACAACTACTACACTCAAAGCAACCTTGTGGCAAAGTGCCAAGACGACATACAACGCATTGTGCAAGCCTGCACTCAAAAGCAAGTTGTATTTAGATACGACGGCATCTACGCAAACGACGTTCATGCGGCAGCACAAGAGTGTTGCAACTGGATACACTACTACAACAAGCGTGCCAAAAACGTGGCATACGTGTATTCGCCATCCTACCGCATTTGCAGGGTAAACTTTAAGTAACAAAAAAAGGACTTCTCACACGAGAAGTCCTTTTGTGATTTTTAGATGTTTAGTTGTGGTTGTTTTCTTGATGAACAAGGTTGTGCAAGTTGATATCGTACAGTGGAAGTTGGTTAAACAAGTTCATTACAAAGTGGGACAAAATTGCTACCACCAAAGCGTACAAAATGTTTTCGATGCCACAGCCACACTCGATCAAAAATACCGTTGCAGTAAGGGGTGCGCCTGTGCTTGCTCCCATGAAGGTTGCAGTAGAAATTAGCACTACCAATGGGACAAGATCTTGCGACATACCCATTAGCACAAACAACTTGCTACACAATGCGCCTACCAACGCACCTACGCACAAAAGTGGGATAAACATACCACCAGTTGCGCCACTGCTGTTTGCAAAAGATATTGTAAACACCTTTGCCAAAAGCACCAATGCTAGTAGTCCAAGCGTGTACTTGTAGTCGGATACTGCAACAATTACGCCTGCGCCACCGCCTAGAACTTCTGGCAAGAAAAATCCTAGTGCGCCAACAGTTACAAACACGATTACAAGACGAATCCACTCGTTTGTGACAAATCTTTTCCAAAGTTTGCCAAACCAAACGGTTAGGTTGTTGAAGCCAAGTGCTGCAAAGCCAATTACTACGCCAAGTACAAGCACTACCCAAATGTTAGCCAAGTCAAAGTTAGCCGTAACTTGGATAGCAAACAATGGTGCTGGATGGTGACCAAACCAGCCCAAAATGGCGTTGGATACTGCCGTTGCCGTTGCTACTGCAAAGGTAACCAAAGTAAATACAACCGGCTTAAACTCCTTTAGAATTTCTTCAAATACAAACACGATAGCAGTAAGCGGACTGCACGTTGCCACTGCAAAGCCTGCACTTGCACCGCCAGCCATTGCGTATCTGTTGAACTGGTCGTCTTTGGCTAGTTTGCCACAAATTCCGCCCAAAGATGTACCCAAAAGTACGCTTGGACCTTCGCTACCAAGTGGCAAGCCTGCCAAAAATGCTAGCAAACTGTTTACAATTACAGCCAGCGTTGTGCGAATTGGTCGCAAAGATAGTACCGCCTTGATAGCACCTTCGGCACGAGGAATTCCGCCGCCTTTTGTTTCCTTACACCAACGTTGAACAAAGTGCATTGCTGTTGCAACTGCTACCAAAGCTACTGCAAGCACTACTGCCCAGATTGGATTGTCACGTACAAGCTGATATAGGTGGGCGGATTTTTCGATAATCCACTCGGCAACCAGCTTGAATAGAACAACGACAACGCCTACAAATGCACCTACGCCTAATCCGTATGCAATGCATGGTAGCCATGTCGATTTTAGTTGTTGTTTAAGTTTTGTCATAAAGTTTCTCCACACAAAAGTTGTGCCATTTCGCTTACTGTATCCACCAAGGCATTTGGGGTGTTGGCAAGCAGCGTGGCTTTATCTTCAAATCCGTAAGATACTGCTAGGATATCAATTCCGTTGGCTTTTGCGCCGTCTACGTCGTAGCATGTGTCGCCAATCATCAAGCATTGAGCTTTGTCCCAGCCGTTGTCGGCAATTAGTTGACGCAAGATTTCGTTTTTGTAGCCACGATGCTCGTTTTGTCCGTATACCACGTCAAAGTACTGCGCAATGCCCAAAAAATCTAGCGACTCGATGGCAAATGGCTCGTGCTTGCTAGTCGCAATGGATAGCACGTAACCACGTTGCTTCAAAAGTGGCAAAAGTTTATCTATTCCTGGGTAGATATGGCTGTTTTTGAGAGCGTTGGTTTGCTCGAAAATACGTCTAAAGGTGTTGATGGCTTCTTGGCAACGATCTGGTCCTACAAGAATATCAAAGCTGTGCTTCAATGGTGGACCGATGTGATCGGTAAAATCCACGTTGCTGTAATCTACGCCGAAAATATCTAGCGTTGCCTTAAACGTTGCAGTGATGCCTGGCGCAGTGTTGTTGATAGTACCGTCAAAGTCGAAAATTAGGTACTTGTAGTTGGTTTTCATATTGACGTTAGTTATCATTGGCCTCTCCGTTGCAAGGCATTGGCATGCTTGCTAGCTTGGTTACAAAGCGTTGAACTTTTGCTACTGCATTGGGCAATGCACCAAATTGACCTTCGAGATGTGCACGCAAGGTGGCAAGGTTATCTAGGCTGGCATCTTCACACTCCAACTCAAAGTCCACTACACCCAAGTATTCGTTGGCATCAAGCTCGACTGTGCAGCCACACATATCAAAGGTGGAGCGCATTGTTGCTAGGCAACCAATGTAGTACATTGGTTGGGACATTTGTACGTGCAACAACTCCAAAATTGTTGCTTGATCGATGCCACACTTTACGCTTTGCTCCAAAAAGGCTTTGTCTACTCGCGCGTTGTACTCTTCTGCTACCATCACGCCGTTGGCGTTGGATTTGCGAAACTTGTAGGTCAACTCAAAATTGTCACCTACGTGGCGAATACGAAGCATTTTGCCCGCTGCCATACCGTCGTAATAGAAGTAATGGTTGAACTGCATTTTGCAAGATACGTCCTTGGCTTTTGAAACAATTTGCAAATATTGAGTTTTGGTCAGTTGAAGTTTCAACTCTTGCTCGATAGTTTTCATATCCTTTATTGTACTAATAATTGGCCGTTTTGTCAAATAATAACACTGCAATAAAAAAAGGGACAGTAAACTGTCCCTAAAAACTAGCAAATCCTAGTAGTTTTCTTTGTTGATTTCGAAGTATGCTTGGCTGTGAGCGCAAACTGGGCAAGCCTTTGGAGCATCCTTACCAACGTGGATGTGACCACAGTTGCGGCAAATCCATGCTGTTTCTTCCAATGCAGAGTAAACTGTACCGTTTTGTACGCTATCTGCTAGCTTGCGATAACGTTCTTCGTGGTGCTTTTCGATTGCACCTACACCGCGGAATTGACGTGCAATAGCTGTAAAGCCTTCTTCTTCGGCAATTTCAGCGAATTCTTTGTACATTTCTGTCCATTCGTAGTTTTCGCCTGCTGCTGCATCCAAAAGGTTTTGCAATGTGCCACCGATACCGTGGAAGTGCTTAAACCACAATTTAGCGTGTTCCTTTTCGTTTAGTGCAGTTTCTGTAAAGATTGCTGCAATTTGTTCGTAACCGTCTTTCTTTGCTTGAGAAGCATAGTAATCGTACTTGTTACGTGCTTGGCTTTCACCTGCAAATGCAGCCATCAAATTTTGTTCGGTTCTGCTACCTTTAAGTTCCATAGTAAATAAACCTCCGTATGTTTACAAGTTTTTTATAAACAAATTATACCATAATTATTGCCGTTGTCAACAGTAAAAAATCAATATTTTTGATTACTTTTACAATTTTTTGTTGGCTAGCAAATTTTTGTTGAAATTAACGAAAATTTGTGTTACAATGTCAGTATGAAAAACAAAACTAACAAGACAAAACTTCTATTTAGCCTACTTTTGCCACTTTGCAAAGATAAATCTGGCAACTTTGACACCCAAAAAACCAATGATTGTAAAAGGATGGTCGTTGGAGTTGGCTCTTTTGCCATGATACTGGGTACTATCTTGATGCTAGTAGGATTTGGCGGACTAGTAATCAAACCAAATCAACTAGGCAACGTGTGGTTGTGGGTAGCTGTTGGATTTGGCACATTGTTTACCTGCATTGGCATTTGGCTTATCAACACAGCAACTAGCCTTGTTGCACACGTACAACAACAACTTTCACCAAACGAAAACGAGCAAGAGTAAATCTTGCTCGCTTTTTTTGTTTTCAACCGAGTTATTAACTTATTCAGCAACGGCTTCTGGTGTTGCTTCTGCTACTGCTGCCTTTTGTCTTTTAGGCCAGCAAAGTATTAGTTGGACAATCATTAGTGCAACAAATGCTAGATGTAACAAAATAGCAATTGTATATGGAATAAAGCCAAAGCCAAGTCCGTATGTAAACAACTCGAACATGTTGACAACCATAATCAAGCCGTAAGCCAAGCATGGCATACTGATTGCTACTAGCAAGAAGGTGAACACCATATCTACTACCGACGTGCGACCGTCTTTTAGAGAGCGCTTTTTGAAAACAGCCGTTGGAATAGCAAACACAATATAGATTAGTTGGAAAATGCCTAGCATAAGGATCATTGAAACCAAACCTAGACCAATCATTCCCCAGTCGGATGGATAGTTATCCGGGTTTTGCGTTATTTTGTCGGATATACCTTGAACACCTGCAAGCGCAAGGAAAAAACCAACAACAAATAGAATTGTCAAAATCCAAGCAAAGTTTTTGACTAATTTGGTTAGTTTAATTTTTTTGTCTGTCATAAAAACATCTCCTTTGTAAAGGCAAAGCCTTTTTTCACATTATATCCTAAAAATTTGGCAAATTCAATATCAAAATTGAAAAAATTTAGCAAAAATAGAAAAAAGACGGAAATTTTCCGTCTTTTTTACTTAATTTATACTTTTTCTTTTTCCAAAACGTCCAAAATGCGTTGGAAATATGCTGGGATAGGCGCAAAAAACGTCATTTCTTCCCCTGTTGTTGGGTGGCAAAATACAATTTGTCTTGCATGCAACAGTTGACCATCCAAATTGAAGCGTTGGTTTTTGTAGCCGTAGGTTTTGTCGCCTACTACTGGGTGACCTAGGTGTTTGGTATGCACTCTTATTTGATGAGTACGACCTGTTTTTAGTTCGAACTGAACAAGCGTATTTGACTTGTAGCGTTGCAAAACTGTGTAATGGGTGGTAGCATTTCGCCCATTTTTGTCAATATCCATCTTTTTGCGGTCCGTTTTGCATCTGCCTATTGGCAAATCGACAACGCCACTATCTTGCTTGATGACACCTTCGACCAAAGCAACGTAGATGCGACGACAGGTTTTGCTTTGTATTTGACTAGCTAGGCTTTGGTGGGCAATATCCGTCTTGGCAACAAGCAGCAAGCCACTTGTGTCTTTGTCTAGTCGATGCACAATGCCTGGTCGCAAAACGCCGTTGATACCGCTTAAATCCTTTACGTGATACAGCAAGGCATTTACAAGCGTATCGGTAAACTGGTTGTTTGCTGGGTGCACCGTCAAGCCTTGTTGTTTGTTGATAACTGCCATGTTTTCGTCTTGCCAAACAATATCTAGTGGGATATCCTGTGGCACAACGTCTAGCTGGACAGCTTCGGGCAGCGTCACAACCACTTCGTCGCCTTCCTTGACGTCAACAGATGGCTTTGTACAAACCTTACCGTTTAGTGTCAACGCGCCGTCAGAAATAAGCTTTTGCGCACGACTACGTGTCAAATCACAGTTGGATGCTACAAAGACGTCTAATCTAGTGTAGTTGTCTTCGGCAATTAGTTTAATCATCAATGCTCTCCGTATCTGTTGATTGTTGCTCGTCTTGAGCAGGCTTGCTCTTTACAAAAACAGCGTCCCAATCCAAAAACATCAGGGCAATGCAAACCATGATGATACCCACTACCAAAAAGCAGTCGGCAACGTTGAAAATTGCAAAGCCTTGAACGGAAACGAAGTCACGTACGCCACCATTGAAGAAGGCATCACCCAAAAATGCACGGTCGATAGCGTTACCGATAGTTCCGCCTATCATAAAGGCAAAGCCGATTTGTCCAAATGGGTGTCTTGTGCGACTGCGCCACCAAAAGAAACCAAATACTGGCAAGCCAAGAATTGTACAAATAAAAAACAATATTGGACTGTGCGACATACTTCCAAAGGCTGCGCCATGGTTGATGGTCCAAGCAAACGTCATCCAGTTGCCCAAAACCTTGATTATTTTTCCTCCTTCTAGCAGGCGGTTCATCCAGATTTTTGAAAACTGGTCTAATAGTATTGATACTACTACCAATGCAGCATACACAAAGATATACTTTTTGATAGGCATTGTCTTGTTGTTTTGTTTCATTATGTTCTCCTAAAATTTGAAGACGTCTTCGGCATCGGGAGTAGTAAATACTTGCGGAGTTACTGCTTCTGCCACGCCCAAAAGTGCTTTCTTTTTAAGTTTGTTGTTGTATATAATTGAGCCTACTACTGCCAAAGCTATCAAGCCAAGGGCTAATATCACTGCATACGAGCGATTTGTCAAGGTTGTGGATACCAAATGAGCGCGTGCGTCGTTTACAACTGCGGCAGCATCAGTATCTGTTACAAGTTTGCACACCGTTTGCACTACCGTTTGTATTTTGTTGGAGTAATCAGGTGCGTTTGCTTGCAAATTTTGCAACGTGTCTTGATCGGTGTTTAGCGTCCAGTTGTTGTAATTGGCACTTTGAACGTAGCCGTAAAAACTGCTTTTGTAGTTGCCGCTAAAAAAGGACGCTGTAGGGATTCCTACTTGTCTAAATGACGTATGGTCGGTGTTTTGTGGCATTTCCCAGTAGCCGTAGCCCCACACGTCTAGTTGGGCAAAAACGCCCTTGTTGAACGGCTTTGCACGTAGCTTTGCCGTACAGCCTTGCGACAAACCTAGCAAGGTTTGTAGCAAAGGCGTAGTTTTGTTTTCACAAGCAACGTACAAATTGTCGCCTGATGCGATGGAATCGATGTTTACCATCAATGCAACGTCGCTTTGTTGTTGGGCAGTTAGTTGGTTTGCAAATTGATACGAACCAAGCAAGCCTTTTTCTTCGCCGGCAAAGGCAACCAACACCACGTCAAAGTTGAGCAAAGCTTTGTTTTGAGCCAAGTTTTGCGCAATTTGAAGCAATGTCACTACGCCTGCGGCGTTGTCGTTTGCACCTACACAGTCGGTGCTTGCCGTATCGTAGTGAGCACCAATAACAATCATCTTGGTGGCGTTTGGCACGTCGATAGTTGCAATTACGTTTTGGTCATATTCTACTGCTGCAAGCTGTTGAAACTCTACGCTGTCTACGCCGTAAGCAGTAAATTTGTCGGCTAGCCAGTTTGCCACATCAACCATATACGTTGTACCCGAAACACGATAAGGGCATGCTGTTACAAAGTCGTTTAGAAGTTGCTCGATATCGGCATTTGCAGTTGTTGCACTTGCCGTTGTTGGTGCAAAAGCAAAAGTTGTTAGCATGCACAACACAAGTGCCAAGGTTAGCAAAAGGTGTTTTTTCATACTGTCAAAATCCCCCCTGCCATTACCGTCAAGGCAATTACAAAAATCGCCATTGTTTTGAAGTAGTACGCACGCGTAACGTCGTTGAAATACAATTTACTTGTTACAAAGTAAAATGCCGCGCCACTTGTTAGTGCCGATACCACAGGGAAAATTACCGATCCCCACACCAAAAACGTTGGTGCGGCAAGCACGATTAGGTTAAGTAATGCAAGTAGCACGTAGTACAACGTGTACGCAAGTGTGGAAAACAGGCTGAATTCGCGCACAGGAACGGTGTGTAACCTTGTCATGCGCAAATATAGCTTTGCTATAAAATGGGCAATTACGGCCACTACAGCGCCCGAAATGGAGCATCC
>JAZQUN010000110.1:0-12672 GCA_045631385.1 Clostridia bacterium | reverse complement strand
AGCTAGGTAGTAGCCGTAACCAAATTCTGCGTTGTCTTCAAACAAGCTGTTAGCCCATGCTGGACCGTGACCATCTTTGTTTACAGAGTATGGACAGCTTGGAGCAGAACCACCGTAGATGGAAGAGCAACCTGTAGCGTTAGCGATCATCATTTGATCACCAAATAGTTGTGTAACAAGTTTAACGTATGGTGTTTCACCACAACCAGCACATGCGCCAGAGAATTCGAACAATGGTTGTTTGAATTGGCTGCCTTTTACTGTGTTAGCGTTAAGTGGGCTTTCAACTTGTTCAACTGTTACAGCATATGTCCAGTTAGCTTCTTCGTTTGTTTGTTCAGCATTTGTCATTACAAGTGCCTTTGTCTTAGATGGACATACGTTAGCACAGCTGCCGCAACCTGTACAGTCAAGTGGACTTACTTGGATACGGTATTGAGCACCCTTGATGCCTGTAGCTGGCTTAGTAACAAATGTTTCTGGAGTTTGTGTGCCTTCTGCAACTAGTACTGGACGGATTGCAGCGTGTGGACATACAAACGAACATTGGTTACATTGGATACAGTTGTCAGCAACCCAAACTGGGATGTCAACAGCGATACCGCGTTTTTCAAATTGAGTAGTAGCAGTAGGAACAATACCTGCTGGGCTGAATACAGATGCAGGAAGTTCGTTACCCTTTTGGTCGTTGATTACTTTTACAAAGTTGTCGTAGTATTCGTTACCACTGTTTGGAGCCATTGGAGCGCCTTCGGTTGTTGTAGCCCATTCAGCTGGAACAGCAACTTGCTTCAAGCCAGCAATTGCTCCGTCGATAGCGTCGTGGTTAGCTTTTACAACCTTTTCGCCCTTTCTGCCGTAAGATTTAACTACAGCTTCTTTCATGTATTTTTCTGCTTCTGCGTATGGGATGATGTCAGCAAGTTTGAAGAATGCAGCTTGCATTACCATGTTTGTAGATTTAGCAGAACCAGCAGCCTTAGCAATTCCAAGACCGTCAATGATGTAGAACTTCAAGCTCTTTTGAGCGATAGCGTTTTTAACGCTTGCAGGAAGCTTGCTGTCAAGTTCGTCAACAGACCATGGGCAGTTTAGAAGGAATGTGCCACCTTCTTTAGCTGCAGAAAGCATGTCGTAACGTGTTAGGTAGCTTGGGTTGTGGCAAGCAATAAATTCTGCTTGTTCAATCAAGTAGCTAGATTGGATTGGCTTTGGACCAAATCTCAAGTGAGAAATTGTGATACCGCCAGATTTTTTACTGTCGTATTCAAAGTAACCTTGAGCGTACAAATCTGTGTGGTCACCGATGATCTTGATGCTGTTTTTGTTAGCACCTACAGTACCGTCGGAGCCAAGACCGTAGAACTTACATCTTGTTGTGCCAGCTGGAGCAACGTCAATGCGTTCGTCGATTACAAGGTTTGTGTTTGTGATATCATCAATGATGTTTACTGTAAAGTGGTTCTTTGGTTCTGCAAGAGCAAGGTTCTTGTAGATGGATAGGATAGCAGATGGAGTAAATTCTTTGCTACCAAGACCATATCTACCACCAACAACAGTTGCTTCTCTGCCCATTTCTTTAAGAGCAGTAACAACGTCTAGGTAAAGTGGTTCACCAAGAGAGCCTGGTTCCTTTGTTCTGTCCAACACAGCAATCTTTGTAACTGTAGCTGGGATAGCTTCTACAAGCTTAGCTGCGTTGAATGGACGGTACAAACGTACTTTAACAGCACCAACTTTTTCGCCGCGTGCTACTAGGTAGTTGATTGTTTCTTCTACAGCGTCAGATGCGCTACCCATCAATACGATGATTCTGTCAGCATCTGGAGCACCTACGTAGTCAAACAAGTTGTAGTGTCTGCCAGTAAGTTCGCCAACTTTTGCCATGTACTTTTCTACGATAGCTGGTGTAGCATTGTAGTAAGCGTTGCAAGCTTCTCTGTTTTGGAAGTAGATGTCAGCGTTTTGAGCTGTACCTTGACATTGTGGATGTTCTGGGTTTAGTGCGCGAGCGCGGAATTCGTCAACATATTTCATGTCAACAAGTTTAGCCATATCTTCGTATTCGATTACGTCGATCTTGGAAATTTCGTGGCTTGTACGGAATCCGTCAAAGAAGTGAAGGAAAGGTACTTTTGCTTCCAAGGTTGCAAGGTGACATACAAGTGCAAGGTCCATTGCTTCTTGAACGCTACCGCTGGCCATCATTGCAAAGCCTGTTTGACGACATGCCATTACGTCTTGGTGATCACCAAAAATGTTTAGTGCGTGTGCAGCCAATGCACGTGCAGATACGTGGAATACGCTTGGTAGCAATTCGCCCGCAATTTTGTACATGTTTGGTACCATCAAAAGCAAACCTTGGCTCGCTGTAAATGTGCTTGTCAATGCGCCTGCAACCAAACTTCCGTGAACAGCGCCTGCTGCGCCTGCTTCGGATTGCAATTCTGCAATTCTAACAGTTTGTCCAAACAAGTTTTTTCTGCCAGCGGCAGCCCATTCGTCAGCAACTTCAGCCATGTTACTGCTTGGAGTGATTGGGTAAATAGCAGCTACGTCACTAAACGCATACGCAACGTGTGATGCAGCGGTATTACCGTCAATAGTTTTCTTTGCCATTAGTTAGTTCCTCCTAATATAGTTGTAAAAATCGGATGTACCCACCAAACTAAAAAGCGGGTAGCACTAAGAATAATTATATAACTACACTAGATAAAAGTCAAACGTTTGTCGCTTTTTAATCAATTTTATTTTATAAATAAAATTTTTTTGATCCAATTGGCACAAATTAGCGATACTGCCAACTTTTTTGCTCAAAAACTATTTGTATTTTTTGATAATTGTGGTATAATTTAAGTTGATACTTTCACTTGCTAAACGTAGTTTTAGCAACAAGGAGAAAAATGAACGTAATTGAAGTAAAAAACGCAAGCTACGAATACAAAACCTACAACGAAGATGGTACTACAGGTACACTCGTTGCCGTTGACAATGTTTCGTTTGAAATCAAGTCTGGCAGTTTTGTAGCACTAGTAGGTCACAACGGAAGTGGCAAAAGCACACTTGCCAAGATGCTCAACGGTTTGTACAAGCCAAAAAGCGGTCAAGTGTTGGTAGCAGGACTATCTACAGCAGAGCAGTCCAACATATTTGAAATCCGCAAAAACGTTGGCATGGTTTTTCAAAATCCAGACAACCAAATGGTTGCTAGCATTGTCGAAGAAGACGTTGCCTTTGGCCCAGAAAACCTTGCTATTCCACAGCCGGAAATTGTCGAGCGTGTAACTTGGGCGTTGGAGCAAGTAAACATGAGCCAGTACGCAAAGCGTTCTCCACACAAATTGAGTGGCGGACAAAAGCAACGCATTGCAATTGCAGGCGCACTTGCTATCAAACCAAACGTGCTTGTTTTGGACGAATCCACAGCCATGCTTGATCCACAAGGCCGTAAGGAAGTTTTGGCAGTAGCCAAGCAACTAAACGAAAACGGCATGACGGTGGTGCTTATCACGCACTTTATGGAAGAAGTTTTGGATGCCGACCACGTAATTGTTATGAAACGTGGCAAAATTGTGGGAGAAGGCACTCCAATGGAAATATTTTCTCAACAAGCGCTTGTAGAAGACGCATTTTTGCGAGTTCCACGCACAATCGAGCTTGCAAACAAGTTGTCTAATGCAGGTTTCAGCGTTGATGCTAACTGCACCGATGCTAAACAGTTAGGGGGTATGGTATGTCAATTGTTGCAAAAGAACTGACCTTTATCTACAACCCAAACACTCCATTTGCCAAGACAGCAGTAGACAACGTCAACGTTACCATCAATGACGGCGAGTTTATCGCTATCGTTGGACACACCGGTAGTGGTAAGACAACCTTTTTACAACACCTAAACGCACTAATCAGAGTGCAAAGTGGTACGCTTGACGTCAACGGATTGCACGTTGCCGACAAAAAGGTAGATCTAAAGAAACTTCGCGGCTTGGTTGGTATGGTGTTCCAATATCCAGAGTACCAACTTTTTGCCGATACAGTCGAGCTTGACGTTGGCTTTGGCCCTAAAAACTTGGGCATTGACGAAGACGAAATTCAATCCCGTGTCAAAAACGCTTTGCAGCTTGTTGGCATGGATTACGAAGCTTGCAAAAGCAAGTCGCCATTTGACCTATCCGGTGGCGAAAAGCGTCGTGTAGCGCTAGCAGGCGTGCTTGCAATGCACCCACAAATTTTGGTCCTAGACGAGCCAACTGCTGGTCTAGATCCCGAAGGTAAGCGCGAAATTTTGACACTAGTCAAAAAACTTAACCGTGAGCATGGTATCACCGTCATCATGGTTTCGCACGACATGAACGAAGTGTACGAAAACGTCAACCGCATCATAGTGTTTAAGGATGGCAAGGTGTTTTACGATTTGCCACCTGCAGAGCTGTTTGAAAAGGAAGACGAAATTGCCCAAATGAACTTGGAAGTGCCTTACATGGCGCAATTTACCAACCAGCTTAAGCGCAACGGCATCAACTTGCCAAGCGATGCTCGTACAGTAGAAGAAGTGTTTGCAGCAGTAGTAGCACTAAAGGACGGTGGCGTATGCTAAGAGACGTTACTTTTGGTCAATACTACAACGCAACATCCTTTGTGCACAAGATGGATTCTCGTGCAAAGATACTGTTAAGCGTGCTGTACATGGTAGGCGTATTTTTTGTAAAAAGCTACGTTGGATTTGCTTGGCTAACGCTGTTTTTGGTGCTAGCAATCGGCTTTTCTAAAGTGCCTTTCAAAAGCATATTCAAGTCACTTAAAGGCATCTTGTTTTTGCTGATGTTTTCTGCAGTGCTAAACGTGTTTTTTGTTAAGGAAGGCAACATCCTTGTCGACTGGTGGATTTTCAAAATCTACGACAAAGGTTTGATGGATGCCGGTAAACTTATGTTGCGCTTGACTTTGCTTGTTTGTGGCGCAAGCTTGCTTACACTTACAACCACTCCGGTAGATTTGACACACGCCATCGAGCGTTTGTTGAAGCCACTTTCTTGGATAGGTGTACCCGTGCACATTGCTGCACTTATCATGAGCTTGACGTTGTCATTCATCCCAAGCATCATCGAAGAAACCGACCGCATCATCCGTGCTCAAAAGGCAAGAGGTGCCGATTTTGACACAGGTGGACTTATCAAGCGTGCAAAGGCGTTTGTTCCAATTTTGATTCCGCTAATTATTTCCAGCATACGCCGTGCCGAAGAGCTTGCGTTTGCTATGAACAGCCGTTGTTACGAAGGTAGCAAAAAGCACACCCAAATGCGCGTGCTCAAGTTTACTTGGCGCGATTTGGTAGGCACAACGGTTACTTGCATATTCTTTGGTGCAATTTTCGCCTTGTTTGCATTGGACGGCAACGAGTGGCTAACAACAAATTTGCCTTGGTTGTTTATCTAATACAAGGGGGTACGTATGCGAATTAAACTCACAATAGAGTACAACGGTAGTGCATTTAGCGGCTGGCAAAGCCAACCAAACGGCAACGCTGTGCAAGATTACGTCGAGCGTGCCTTGTCCAACTTTTTGGGTGGCGAGCAAGTGCGTATATACGGCGCAGGCCGTACCGACATGGGCGTGCATGCACAAGGCCAGGTTGCTCACTTTGACACCGACAAAAAGGTAAACCCTTTCAAGTTGTGTCTAGGCGCAAATTTGTCCTTGCCACAAGGCGTTGCCATCACCGATGCGCAAGTGGTAGAAGACAGCTTTGACGCTCGCTTTGGTGCATCCAGCAAAACCTATTGTTACGCTTTTTACGTCAGCCCAACGCGTAAGCCATTGTTGGATGATACTCGCACACAACTGTACACAATGCCAAACGTGCATCTTATGCAACAAGCAGCCGATATCTTGGTGGGCGAGCATGACTTTGCCGCCTTTCAAAAAAGTGGCAGTACCATCAAGGGTACGGTGCGTAAAATCAACAGCTTGACCGTCAGCCAAAGCGACAACTTGATTGACGTAACGGTAAACGGAAACGCATTTTTGTACAATATGGTGCGCATCATAGCAGGCACTTTGGTTGCTGTTGGCTACGGCAAAATCACGTTGGAAGACGTATTTGATATGCTACAAACTGGCAAACGCAAAACGGGGATCAAAACCGTTGCAAGCAAAGGTTTGACACTAAAAGAAGTAATTTACTAGTTTTTTGGTGCAAAAAAGAGCCTTTACATAGTAAAATGTCAAAAAAAATTTGCAAAGTAAAGCAAAATTGCTTGACAGAGTGGCTCTAAATAAATATAATAGAAAGGCTGTGAATAATTCGGTGGCATATTTTAAGCTCTGTGCTACCTAAACTGCACTCCACTGGCAGTAATTGTTCAACCGTGAACAGCAACCCAACTTAAATATCAAGGAGAAAACAAAAATGAAAACTTTTATGGCTAAAAAAGAAGCCGTTGAAAGACAATGGTACGTTGTTGACGCAGCGGGCATGCCTCTAGGTAGACTTGCAAGCCAAGTTGCTGCAATCCTACGTGGCAAAAACAAGGCTACATTCACACCACACGTTGATACAGGCGATTTCGTAATCGTACTTAACTGTGACAAAGTAGTTTTGACAGGTAAAAAATACGATCAAAAATTCTATCGTCGTCACTCTGGTAAGCCAGGTGGCCTAAAAGAAGTTAAATATGGCAAGCTAATGAAGGAAAGAAGTGATTTTGCTGTTATGCGCGCTGTAAAGGGTATGCTTCCAAAGAACAGCCTTGGCAGAAAGATGCTTACTAAACTTCGTGTATACAAGGGCAACGAACACAAGCACGAAGCTCAACAACCTGTTGAGTTGCAACTTGTAAAATAAGGGAGGAATTGACAAATGGCTACAAAGAAAAAGGTACAATTTTGGGGCACAGGCAGAAGAAAGAAGTCAATTGCTCGTGTTAGACTTGTTCCAAACGGAAACGGTACAATCACAATCAACAAACGCACAATCGACGAATACTTTGGTTTGGATACACTAAAGTACATCGTTCGCCAACCACTTAACACAACCAACACATTGGAAAAGTACGACGTAATCGTAAACGTAAATGGTGGTGGTTACACAGGTCAAGCTGGTGCTATCCGTCACGGTATTGCTCGTGCATTGGTAGTTGCAGGCGAAGACAAGGCTGCATTGAAGAAGGAAGGTTTCTTGACACGTGACCCACGTATGAAGGAACGTAAGAAGTACGGCTTGAAGAAGGCTCGTAAGGCTCCTCAATTCAGCAAGAGATAATTGTCCGTTTGGACTTATATTTCAAATTACAGCACTCGGTTTCGAGTGCTGTTTTTTTGTTTGCAAGCCTATTTACTTTTGATTAGCGTTGTGGTATAATTTTGTTAAAGATACTCAATATATGGGAGAAAGATATGGGAAAAGAAAAAAGATTTGAAAAAGTTTATTCACAAGGCGCTGGCAACATCAAAATTTTTGTTGATAAACAAACAGGCGTAAATTACTTGTTTTGCAACGACGGCTACGCTGGTGGACTGACTGTTTTGCTAGATAAAGACGGCAAACCTGTAATTACTTCTATAGAAGAACCAAACGGAGAAACAAAATGAACAAACCAAACATAGCAATTATCGGTGGCGGTGTTGCAGGGCTTACTGCTGCAGTTTACGCCTTGCGTGCCAACTCTGACGTGACAATTTTTGAAAAACAAGGGCTAGGTGGCTTGACGGCAACGATAGATAAAATCGAAAACTTTCCAAGCTACTCTACAGTAAACGGCTTTGATTTGACGCAAAGTCTATCCAAGCAAGTGCTTGACCTTGGCGCAAAGGTAGTTTATCAACAAGTATTGGACGTGGTAAAGCAAAGCGATGACTTTGTAGTTACTACCAACAAACAAAAGTACGTTTTTGATGCAGTAATTGTCGCTACAGGTACTAAACACGGCAAACTTGGCATAGAATCTAACTACGTTGGCAAAGGTGTAAGCTACTGTGCAACATGCGACGGCAATTTTTATCGCAATGCAGACGTGGCAGTGGTGGGCAACACCAACACGGCAGTAAAGGAAGTGTTGTATCTATCTGGACTTTGCAAAACCGTCTATCTCATCAGCGACGGCAACATGGATGCCGAAGAAATCAACGTCGCGCAAGCCAAAGCCAACAGCAACGTTGTGTTTGTGGATGGCGTAGTTGTCGAGCTTACCGGCGACGAATACCTTGACGGCGTAGTAGTGGCAAACAAATCCACAGGCCCACAGCAAACGCTTGCTGTCGAAGGCTTGTTTGTTGCAGTAGGTAGCAAGCCGGAAACGGACTTTTTGACCAACGTAGACGTAGAAATGGCAAAAGGATTTGTCAAAGTGGACGAAAAGTGTCAAAGCACGGTCGAAGGGCTGTTTAGTGCAGGCGACGTATCTAATGGCACTCTTAAGCAAATTGTCACGGCTTGTGGCGATGGTGCAAAAGCAGGCAGTTTCGCCGTAGTTTACGCAAAAAAGAAACTTGCAAAAAAGTGATATCAAGTTACCAAAGAAGTCAATTTTGTAAAGGAGAGTAAGATGAACTTTTTTGGTACTGACGGAATACGAGGAACTTACGGCAGTACGATTTTTGATCGTACTGCTTTTTTGCTGGGCAAAGCATTTGCCATACATACCGAAAATCCACTAGTCGTAGTGGCTCGTGACACAAGGGTGTCGGGCAAGGCGCTTGTATCGGCACTTGCAAGTGGCGTGTACAGCGAGCGTGGTAACGTAATCGACATTGGCATTTTGCCCACCAACGCCGTAAGCCACTTTGTACGCAAATACGGTGCGAACTTTGGCGTAATGGTCAGCGCAAGCCACAATCCACCAGTCGACAACGGACTTAAGGTGTTTGACAAATACGGAATCAAACTGTGCACTAATATGCAACAAAGGCTGTCGCAAATCATGGCAACCACCAAGCCACGACACCTATCGCAATGTGACGTTGACGGCGTTGATAGGTGTGCAAGGGATAACTACGTAGGCTTTTTGCTTTCGCAGTTGACGGTGGATATGGATGGTATGCCCATATATATAGATTGCGCCCATGGTGCAGGGTGTACTGTGGCAAAGGCGGTTTTTGATGGTATCAACGCTCAACCAACCTGCTTTTTTGATACGGCGTGTGGCGAGCAAATCAACGTAAATTGTGGTGCAACCAACCCACAAGTGCTTGCCAGCTTGTGCCAAAAGGATGGCGTAAAATTGGGTTTTTGTTTGGACGGCGATGCCGATAGGCTAGTTGTTATAGAAGACGGCAAGGTAGTAGACGGCAATCAATTACTGTTTGCTTTTGCAAAATATATGGCAGAAACTTGCACTTTGCAACACAACACGGTAGTAGGCACAGTGGTGACAAACGGCGGGCTAGACGCTGCCTTGGAAACGGTTGGTTGCAATTTGTTGCGCTCGCCTGTGGGGGATGCCAACGTGTTTCAATTGATGAAACAAAGTGGTGCAACGCTTGGTGGCGAAGATAGCGGACACGTCATTTTTGGCAACAGCCAAACAGGTAGCGACGCCCTACTTACAGCCTTGTGGACGTGCAAAATCTATGCTGAAAAAGGTAGCATTTTTGCCTATTCCAACGCCTACGTCCCCCTATCAACTGCAAAAACAAGCCTACCAGTATCCGCTAATGTCAATTTGGATAGCGTAAGCGAGCGCATTGGCAAGTTGTATCCTGCTTGTAGGATAGTGCTTCGTAAAAGTGGTACGGAAAGCGTTGTTCGTGCTTATGTCGAAGGCGAAAGCTGTCAAAATGCTCTTGCCGACATAGAAAAAAGCCTAAAAATTTAGTGGCAAATCCAACTTATTTTGCTACGCAAAAGTTGACAAAAAATATCAAAAGTATTACAATTTTGCTATGACTAAACTACTTTTGAAATTATTTGTAAAAAATCATACCGACGTAGAAAACGATCTTGTGCGTGAAAACTACGGCAAATTGAGTGGTATCGTAGGTATCCTGCTCAATTTGCTTCTTGCAGTAGGCAAAATCTTGGTTGGCACTTTGTTTTCACTAATTTCCGTAACAGCTGACGGCTTAAACAACCTAACCGACTGTGGTAGCAACCTTGTTTCGCTAATCAGCTTCAAGCTTTCCAACAAGCCAGCCGACAAGGAGCACCCATACGGTCACGCTCGCATCGAGTACGTGTCTTCAATGATTGTTGCCTTCATCATCTTGATGGTAGCATTTGAGCTTGCAAAGGAATCCATCGACAAAATTATCAACCCAGAGCCACTTCAGTTCGACTGGGTAATCGTAATCGTGCTAGCAGTATCCGTTTTGGCAAAGCTTTGGTTGTTTGTATTCAACCGTACGCTTGGCAACAAAATTGGCTCAACGCTCTTGAAAGCAACGGCAACCGACTCTTTGTCCGATTCCATTGCAACAACGGTTGTGCTAATTTCGGTATTTGTGGCGCATTACTTCAACATTTCGCTAGACGGCTACATGGGTTGCCTAGTAGCAGTAGTAATTGCCATTGCGGGTATCAACGTGCTTAAAGATACCATGAACGACCTTCTTGGCAAATCTCCCGATCCCGAACTTATCCAACAAATCCACGACAGAGTAATGTCGTATAAAGAAGTGTATGGCGTACACGACTTGGCAGTACACAACTACGGCGCAAACAAGTACTTTGCTAGCGTTCACGTCGAAGTTGATGCCGACGTTTCCGTCATGGAAAGCCACGACGTAATTGACCTAATCGAGCGTGACTTTGCACAAAACACCAACGTCGAGCTTGTCATCCACCTAGACCCTATCGCTGTAAACGATCCTGAAACAAAGGTGTTTAGAAAGCGTGTAGAAGAAATGGTAAAATCCATTGACGCAACCTTTAATATCCACGATTTTAGGATGGTAAAGGGCGTAACCCACACCAATCTTATCTTTGACGTGGCAGTGCCGTTTGACAGCAAGTTAACCTTGCCACAAATCAAGCAAGAAGTAGAAAACCAAGTTCGCAGCTGGGATGACGGCGATTTCTACGCCGTTGTAACGGTAGAAAATCAACTGTAACCAAACTAATCAAAACTCTGCACCGTTGCAGAGTTTTTTTTATTTTTCAAATAAAAAATTTTACAAAAACCACATCCAAAAGCTCTATTTGGCATTGACGGAAAGGCTTTGTTGTGGTACAATGATAGATAGCAAAAAACAAGGAGAGTTTACTAATGAGTAAAGCCGATTTGATATTTATACAAAACATGAGAAACATCATTGACAACGGATTTTCCGACGAACACTTGGACGTTAGACCACGCTGGCTAGACGGCGTTCCTGCACACACCAAAAAGTGCTTTTGCATTGTAAACAGATACAATCTTGCCGAAGAGTTTCCAATCATCACTTTGCGCAAAACGGCGTTCAAGTCCGCCATTGACGAAATTTTGTGGATTTGGCAAAAGAAAAGCAACAACGTAAACGAGCTTAACAGTCACATTTGGGATAGCTGGGCAGACGAAACAGGCAGTATAGGTAAGGCGTACGGCTACCAACTTGGCGTAAAGCACAAGTACAAGGAAGGCTGGTTTGACCAAGTAGACCGTGTATTGTACGACCTTAAACACAACCCACAAAGCCGTCGCATCATGACAAACATCTACGTCCATCAAGACCTAAACGAAATGAATTTGTACCCATGCGCATACAGCGTTACTTTCAACGTAACAGGCAACAAGCTTAATGCAATTTTGAACCAACGCTCCAACGATATGGCAGTTGCTAACAACTGGAACGTCGTTCAATACGCAGTGCTTGTACACATGCTAGCGCAAGTAAGCAACCTAGAAGTAGGCGAATTGGTGCACGTAATTGCCGATGCACACATCTACGACCGTCACGTACCTGTTGTAGAAAACATGCTTAAAAACCCTGTTTACCCTGCTCCAAAGTTTGTGATGAACAAGGAAGTAACAGATTTCTACAAATTTACTGTGGATGACTTTGCTTTGGAAGGTTACGAAGCATCTCCACTTAAGGAAAAGTTTGAGGTGGCAGTATAATGAAGTGTATCGTTGCAGTAGACAAAAACTGGGGTATCGGTAAGAAAAACGATTTGTTGTTTTATTTGCCATACGACCTAAAGGAGCATTTTAAGCCACACACACTCAACAAAGTAGTTGTAATGGGTGCAAACACCTTTTACTCGTTGCCAAAGGGCGCATTACCAAAGCGTATCAACGTAGTGCTAGATCACACCGGCACACAACACGCAGGAGCAACCACAGTAACAACTTTGGACGAGCTTTTTGAACACATCAAGCAATACAACACCGATGACGTAATGATCATAGGTGGTGCAACCGTGTACAAACTTATGTTGCCATATTGCGACACAGCGTATATCACAAAGGTAGATGCTGATGGCGAGGCGGAAGTTTTCTTCCCTAATTTGGACGAAATGGCCGACTGGACTTGCGTAGAAACCAGCGAGCCAATGGTCGACAACGGCTACAACATTAGTTTCTGCACGTACAAAAAATAAATTTGAGACGTAATTAAAATGGAAGAAACTAAAGAAATTCAGTCTGCTTCGCTTCACTCGGATAAGATGCGAAGCACAAAAATAAGTAAACTAATTTGGCAAATGAGCTTGCCCGCAATATTTTCTATGCTGGTACAAGCACTCTACAACATTGTAGACTC
>JAZQUN010000109.1:0-4769 GCA_045631385.1 Clostridia bacterium | reverse complement strand
TCGTTGCAGTTTACCAAGTGACGCAAGTACGCCTTTGTAAAGTTTCTACAACAGTAGCAATCGCACTCGGGGTCAAGCGGAGTAAAGTCTGCCTTGTACTTTGCATTACGCACCACCACTTTGCCGTGTGATGTCATCGCTGTGCCGTTTCGTGCAATACGAGTAGGCAACACGCAGTCAAACATATCAATACCACGCTCAACGCCTTCCAATAGGTAATCTGGAGTACCAACACCCATAAGGTAACGCGGCATATCGGTTGGGTAATATGGTTGCAAAGCATCAAGCATTTTGCACATCAATTCCTTTGGCTCGCCAACGGACAAGCCACCAATAGCAATACCGCACTCTGCATAAGGAATGGTACGCTTTGCCGACTCGATACGCAAATCTTCATAGAAGTTACCTTGGATAATTGGAAACAACATTTGAGTATCGTTTACGTGAGACTTTTTGCATCTATCAAGCCAACGCAAAGTGCGCTCCATTGCTTCTTTTGCGTAGCGTTTATCAACACCGTAGTCCGAGCATTCGTCAAACGCCATTATGATATCAGCGCCAAGGTTTTGCTCTGTTTTCATTACGTTTTCCGGCGTAAAAATGTGTTTACTGCCGTCAATGTGTGACTGAAATATTACACCTTCTTCGGTAATTTTGCGCAATTTACCTAGCGAAAACACCTGGAAACCACCACTATCAGTAAGAATAGGCTTGTTCCAGTTCATAAATTTATGAAGACCGCCTGCGTCACGGACAATTTCGCTGCCTGGACGCAAATACAAGTGGTACGTGTTGGACAAAAGTATTTGCGTGCCCAACTCTTCCAAGGTGCTTGGCAACAACGATTTTACCGTTGCAGCAGTACCAACCGGCATAAAAATTGGTGTTTGAATATCACCGTGTGGAGTATGAAAGACACCGGTACGTGCGCCACTGTTTTTATCTTGATTAATTACTTTAAAGCTAAATTTTGACATAAAATTTCCTAAATAAACATCATTGCATCGCCAAAACTAAAGAAGCGATATTTTTCGTTTACAGCAAGGTTGTACAGCGACAACACTTCGTCTTTACTGCACAAGCACGATACAAGCATAATTAGTGTGCTTTCTGGCAAATGGAAGTTTGTAATCAAGCCGTCAATAGTTTTTAGTTGCTTTGGTGGATACAAAAAGATATCAGTTTCACCACTACCTGCCACCACCTTTCCATCAGCCGTGCAGCTGCTTTCTAGCGTGCGAACACTTGTAGTGCCCACAGCAAACACTCTGCCACCACTTGCCCTTGCATTGTTGATTTTATCAGCCGATTCTTGAGAAACGCTGAAAAACTCGCTATGCATCTTGTGGTTTTCCACGTCATCCACCTTTACAGGACGGAAAGTTCCAAGCCCTACGTGCAACAAAACTTCTACCACTTCTACACCCTTTTGTTTGATTTTTTCTAACAATTCTGGCGTAAAATGAAGCCCAGCCGTTGGTGCAGCCGACGAGCCGTTGATTTGCGAGTAAACCGTGTTGTAGCGCTCTTTATTGGTCAGTTTTTGGGTGATATAAGGAGGCAAAGGCATTTCGCCAATCTTACTCAAGACGTCTTCGAAAACGCCGTCGTAGGCAAAATTAACCACTCTAGCGCCATCTGTACCAATGCTTTCGACCGTTGCAGTAAGCAAACCGTCGCCAAAAGTAAATGTTGATCCCACCTTTGCAATTCTACCAGGTTTCAAAATTACTTCCCAACGTGTAAGGTCAAGGCGTTTAAGCAACAAAAACTCAATTTTGCCACCTGTAGGCACTTTGTTACCGTAAATACGCACAGGCAAAACTTTGGTGTTGTTTACAACCAAAACGTCGCCTTTATTTAGGTAGTTGATAACGTCGTAAAAGTGCTTGTGTTCCACCATTTTGCGCTCTCTGTCGTAAACCATCAAGCGTGATGAATCACGTGGCTCAACAGGGAATTGTGCAATCAACTCTTCGGGAAGATTATAAAAAAAGTCACTTGTTTTCATTATTCTTCTTCCTCGACTGTTACTTGCAAAAGGTGTTGTGGAACAGGACGACCCAAATGCTTATAAGCATTTGGCATACAAACACGACCACGTGGAGTGCGTGCAATAAAGCCAAGTTGCAACAAGTATGGCTCGTAAACGTCTTCGATGGTCACAGCGTCTTCGCCAGTTGCTGCCGCCAAGGTATCCAAGCCAACAGGACCACCGTTAAATTTATCTATCATTGCAGTCAATACATTTTTATCTACTGCATCAAGTCCAAGATCGTCCACTTCCATAAGCGACAACGCATGCTTTGTAATTTGCAAATCAATTTTGCCACTAGAGTACACTTCGGCAAAGTCACGAATACGCTTAAGCAAACGGTTAGCAATACGTGGAGTACCGCGAGAGCACTTTGCAATTTGCATGCTTGCTTCGTCGGTAATTTCGGTAGAAAGACGCTTCGCAGATTTATCTACAATGCCTTTAAGTTGCTCTGGAGTGTACAACTCCAAGCGCATTTGCATACCAAAGCGATCACGCAAAGGTGCAGCAAGATTACCCGCCTTGGTGGTTGCACCAATCAAAGTAAACTTTTCCAACTTGATATTAACCGATGTTGCGCTTGGCCCTTTGCCTACTACAAAGTCAAGACGGTAGTCTTCCATTGCAGGGTACAAAATTTCCTCCAAACTGCTGTGCAAACGGTGAATTTCGTCAATAAAAAGCACTTCGTTTGGCTTAAGTTTGGACAAAATTGCGCTCAAATCAAACTTACTTGGAATTGCCGAACCACTTGTAACGGTAATTGGCACGTTCATTTCGTTTGCAATGATGTGCGCAAGGGTAGTTTTACCAAGTCCCGGTGGGCCGTAAAGCAAGACGTGATCCAAGCTTTCGCCACGAGCCAATGCAGCCTTGATGTAAACGGACAAATTTCCCTTTACCTTTTCTTGACCAACGTAGTCGTCCATTGTCTTTGGACGCAAAATATTTTCGGTATCTCTTTCCCTTTCGTGAAGGGTACTGCTAAAAAGTTGTTCCATTGTTTTCCCCAAGTTAGTTTAGTCTAAACGCCATGTTGATAAGTTCTTCTGATGTTTGCGCACCTAGTTGCATTGCCGTTTCAATTCGGGCTGTAGCATCTTGTTGCGAAAGTCCCAAGCTTACTAAAACAGAAACTGCATCGTTTGCTTGCTTATTGAATGTAGCTTGTGGCACAGCCTTTGTATCTTGCGCCAAACCTTCTACCTTTTCACGAAGTTCCAAAATTATGCGCTCGGCAGTCTTTTTGCCAAGCCCCTTAACCTTTGTAAGCAATTTTACGTTGCCGTTGTAGATTGCCGATGCCAAATCTCCTGCTGTAATGCCCGACAAAATGGACTGCGCTACCTTGCAACCGATACCCGATACCGAAATCAAGCGCAAAAACATACTTTTTTCCGTTTGAGTAGAAAATCCGTACAACGCTACGCCATCTTCCTTAACTTGCAAATATGCAAGCAACTTAACGTTTTCGCCCACTTTGATATCGGCAAGAGTAACGTCGGATACGTTTAGCTCGTAGCCAAGGCCGTTGCAGTCTACCACTGCAATTCCATCAAAAACTTCTACTAATTTGCCATATACGTAATTGAACATTGTGTCTCCTATCTAATGCTAAACTTATCTGTAAATCTGTTGGTTTGTATGTGAGTAAGTGCTACTGCCAATGCATCGGCAGCATCGTCCGGCTTTGGTACGGAAGTAAGCTTGAGATACACTCGAACCATTTCCTGTATTTGCTTTTTGTCTGCCCTGCCGTAGCCTGTCATTGCTTGCTTGATTTGCAACGGTGTATATTCGTACAAATTGCCACAGTAGTTGATGGCAGATAGCAAAATTACCCCACGAGCCTGCGCAACGTTGATACCAGTTGTTGTGTTTGTGTTGAAAAACAACTCTTCTAGCGCAACTTCGTTTGGCTTGTACTTAGCAAACAACTCTTGTGTAGCACGGTAAATAAGGGATAAACGAGTTGGCACAGTTTCGTCTTTGGACGTACGAATTACGCCAAAGTCCACCACCGTTTTGTTGCCGTAGTCATCAAAATCTATCACGCCGTAGCCTACTATTGCTAGCCCAGGGTCAAAACCTATTACTCTCTTCATACTTTTCCTTATAAAAACCTATTATTAAATATAATACCTTATATGCACCCTAAAAGTCAAGTGCAAAAGGCAAAGTATAGGCACAAAAATAAGAAAACCGACTTGCTTACGCAAATCGGATTCATCATTAAGCGTTATATTATTTTGATCATATAATAATCATTTCATCAATTCATTATAATCTAAATTTCTAATTGGACTAAGATCGTTACGTTTAGAATAGCCATATTGTTTCAATTTTGATTTAAGTTCATTAATAATTCTCCTATCGCTGCTTGGATTATTGTAATAAGAAATATCACGCACACAATTTATATATTTAAAGATATAGTTGTGTTTTTGAAGCTCCTTAAAAATTACAGCTAATTCTGGATTTTTAACTTTTTTATCCCCAATATAATTAAAATAATTCACCAAAAAACTAGATTGAGAATATATCCAAAGCCTGCAACTTTTTTTCAGCTCACGCAATGCAACAATCAATGCAACATCCCCACACACTTTAGGTGCACATCCTAGCACTTTTACAAGTCTAATATCACTCAATATATCTTTAGTAATGTCATAAAACCTACAAGCTACATACACGACATCTTTAACATTTAACCAATCATAGTATACGGAAA
>JAZQUN010000108.1:0-14758 GCA_045631385.1 Clostridia bacterium | reverse complement strand
CCAAGGAGTTGTTATCAGGTCTTGTCTTCCTAAGACCGCTTGGCCTCCGACTTGTTAAGCTTGCAAAAAAGGCTGACGCAGTATCATCTGTTTGCAATGACATCGTTGGTGATATTTGCGGCATTGTGTCGGGTGGTTGTGCATCGACGATAGTGCTATCTATTTTGGAAAATTGTTACCAAATCAAGACGGATCTGTGGCTATCTGTACTTGTGTACACGGTAATATCTACCTTGACCATTTCGCTTAAAGCCGTGGGCAAGGGCTATGCAGTAAAAAATGCTAACAACATTGTTTTTGCAACTGCAAAGGCTTTGTGTTTGTTTAATAAAAAGGGTTAATGCTAGAACAAATTTGTGGTCCAAGTGACCTTAAAAAACTTGATATCAACCAATTGACCACTCTTTGCCAAGAAATCAGAGAGCATCTTGTAGCAACCGTTACAAGCACGGGTGGACATTTGGCAAGCAATCTTGGTGTAGTGGAGTTGACTGTTGCTCTCCACTACGTTTTTGATATTAACGACAAATTTGTGTGGGACGTTGGACATCAAAGCTACGTTCACAAACTTTTGACTGGAAGATACGGCAACTTTGCTACTTTGCGTAAGCAAGGTGGAATAAGTGGCTTTTGTGATCCGTCGGAAAGCACATTTGACACTGTTGTATCGGGGCACGCTGGAACGTCGGTATCTTCAGCACTTGGACTGGCTACTGCAAGGGATTTGAAGGGAGATAACTACAACGTTGTAGCCGTGTTGGGTGACGGTGCATTGACCAACGGCGAAGTATACGAAGCGCTTAACAATATTAATGAAAAAAAGATGCTGATTGTTTTGAACGACAATGGCATGTCTATTGATAAAAACGTTGGATCTTTACCTAAAAATTTGTCGCGTATGCGCGTGGGCAAGTACGATAAGCGAAAGGAACGCTTGAAGCGTAATCTGCACAAAACTGGTTTGGGTAGACTTATTTACAAAGTTTTGCGTTGGATGAAGGGAAATGTTAAGCGTTTGGTAATCAAGAACAACTTTTTTGATGCGTTTGACATCAAGTACGTTGGCATTGTTGATGGCCACGATTTGAAGGAATTGATCTTCTATCTTGAAAAAATCAAGAAAAACGTAAATAAGCCTTGCGTTTTGCACGTTTGCACTAAAAAAGGCAAGGGATACGCTCCTGCAGAAGAAAATCAACAACTTTATCACAACGTATATACTAGTGTGTATGACAAATTGTCTTCTACGGTAGTGGGGGATAAGTTGTGCGAGCTTGCTAGTAAAAACAACGATGTCGTTGCTGTTTGTGCAGCAATGAAGGACAGTGTTGGTTTGACGGAATTTGAGCAAAAGTATCCAGATAGATTTGTTGACGTAGGCATTGCGGAATCGCATGCAGTTACTTTTGCAGGTGGCTTGGCTGCTACAGGCAAAAAACCTTACGTGTTGATTTACTCTACATTTTTGCAAAGGGCATACGATCAAATTTTGCACGACGTTGCTATAGCTAATTTGCCAGTAACATTTTTGCTTGATAGATCGGGCTTTAGTGGTGCAGACGGAAAGACTCACCAAGGCTTGCAGGATTTGTCTTACCTATCTAACATACCTAATTTGACTGTTTGGACACCTGCTACATATTTGCAACTACAACAAATGTTGGAAATGTCTGTTGAATTCAACGGTCCGCTTGCGATCAGATACTCAAAGACGCTTTTGGATAGTGAAATTACTTTTGATCCTGCTAAATGGAGTGTACTTTCTGTTGGTAAGGTAAAACTTCTTGCAGTAGGCAAAAACATGCTACAGATGGCATTAAACCTAGCAGGTAAGTACCCTGTGGAACTGGTTTGCGTAACGTCCACAAAGCCGCTGGATGATGCTTACTTGAGCACAATTACTGCTGATGACGTAGTTGTTACAATGGAAGAAAATCAAGCAATAGGTGGCTTTGGCAGTTTGGTAGCGCAAAGGCTGGCATCTGCGGGCTGTATTGTAAAAAATATTGCTGTTGATGACAAATTTGTTGCTCATGGTACTGTAGCGGAACAGTTGAATCAATGTTGTATGGACGAATCGGCTGTTGAGCAAATTGTTGCAAGTTGTTTCAAGTAATTGCATATTTATACAAATTATCGCATAATATCCTTTAGGAGAAAAATATGTCAAGAAATACAAGACAAACGCAAATTTTGAGCATCATTGCTCAAAAAGATATCGAAACTCAAGAAGAATTGGTCGCTGAACTTAAATTAGCAGGTTTTACTGTTACCCAAGCGACAATTTCACGCGATATTAAAGAACTTAATCTAATCAAAACTCCAACTGCTACAAATAAATACAAGTACGTTACCCGTATGAAGATGGATAATAATGCATCTGTAAAATGCATAAATTTGCTTAAAGATACAGTAGTATCCATTGTTGTTGCAAACAACTTGATAGTAGCAAAAACTATGCACAACAGTGCAACTACTGTTAGTGGTATTATTGATCAACTAGCCATTGACGGTGTGCTTGGTGTGGTTGGCAGTGGCGACTCTATTTTGATTGTAACTCCTGATAACAAAGCTGCCGAATTTGTTGCTGGCAAATTGAACGATTTACTGTTTTAGATATGATTTCAAGTTTGTATATACAAAACATTGCATTGATAAGTAAGCTTGCGTTGGATTTTTCTAACGGCTTGACTGTTTTATCGGGCGAAACAGGTAGTGGTAAATCTATTATCATTGATTCGCTTACCTTTGTCTTGGGCGAAAGAGCTGACAAGTCACTTATTAAGCATGGTGAAGAAAAAGCTTTTGTAGAAGTTGTTTTTGACGTTTTGCCAAATTCTAAATGCGCTGCCGTTCTAGAAGAATTTGGCTTTGATAACGATGGCACGTTGGTTATTTCGCGTTCGCTTACACAATCGGGCAAAAATGAATGTCGTGTAAACGGCCGTGTTTGCAGTGCATCCATGCTTAAGCAAATTACCGTAACATTAGTTGACGTGTTTGGTCAAAGTCAGCACCTAAATTTGCTTAAGGTTGATAAACAACTTGAAGCGTTGGATGGTTTTTGCAACTTTGGTAGCTGTATTGACGAATATCGCAAGCATTTAGCTAGCTATAAAAAGGCTGTAGCCGAACTTAATAACTTTGGTGGAAATGATGCGGAAAGAGAGCGTCAAATCGACGTTTTGAAGTATCAAATTGACGAACTTGAAAGTGCAGATTTGTCTGTAGAAGAAGAGCAAGAGCTTCTTGCAATGCACAAGCGAGTAGTAAATTTGGAAAAAATTGTTTCTTTTATTAGCGATAGCTTGTCGTTTTTGTCCAATAGTGAGCCAAACGCCGTTTCGTCACTTGCTATGGCACACAACAGTTTGTCTTTTGCAACTACTTTTGACGAAAAAGTTGCAGAATTGGATGATAGACTAGTATCGGCACGTTTGGAAGTTGAAGATATTGCTGAATCATTGCAGGATATTTTGCGTGAAAGCGACTATAATCCATATGAAATTGACAAAATGGAAGCAAGGCTTGAAAAAATCAAGTCAATTAAGCGTAAATATGGCGGAAGCGTAGAAAAAGCTTTGGAATTTTTGCAAAATGCAAAGAGTGAGTGTGACAGACTAGTAAACGCTACCGAAACTATTGCTGCTTTGCAATGTGATAAGCAACTTGCATTGAAAAACATGTATCAATGTGCTTGTCAAATAAGCAACGTTCGTAAAAACGTTGCTGTAGAACTGCAAAGCAACATTGAGAACGAATTGAGTGACCTTGGCATGAAGGGAGCAAAGTTTTTCATTGAGTTTATGCAAACTCCAACTCTTGAGCAATTTGAAGATGAGTTTACTTCAACCGGCTTTGATAAGGTGGAGTTTTTGTTTAGTGCTAACGTGGGCGAGCCACTTAAACCACTTAATAAGGTAATTAGCGGCGGTGAAATGTCTAGATTTATGCTGGCAATCAAAAATGTTACTGCAACCGTTGAAAATATCCCTACAATGGTCTTTGACGAAATTGACACTGGTATATCGGGTAATACTGCTGGTATGGTGGCGCAAAAGTTGGCTAGTGTAAGCAAAAACTATCAATGTTTGGTTATTACTCACCTACCACAAATTGTAGCAATGGCGGATAACAACTTGGTAATTAGTAAATCTCAAGTGGACGGCGCGACATACTCTACAACAAAGGCTGTTACTTCTTCTGATCAAAAAGTAGCTGAAGTTGCACGTTTGATGGGTAGTGTTGGCGAACATGCCAGTGCAAGTGCGCAAGAATTGATCTCTTGGTGCGATACCTACAAAAAATCACTATAATTAGAGCGCGGACGATACGTCTGCGCTTTTTTTTGTATAAAAATATTTCTATTTGGCACACTAATTTCAAATGCTATTTGGAGTTGATATGAAAAATATAAAAAAGATTTGCTTATTGTGTGCTATTTGCTTTTTAATTTGCTCTATTTTTGTTTGTTGTGTACCAGCTAGTAGTGCTTATGCTTATTGCGACAACGGACATAGCATATTTGACGTATTGTTGGACAAAAAGAGTACTCAGACAATTGAGCAGGTGTATTTGGGTGGTTATCCGCTGGGAATAACGCTGGACGGAAAGGGTGTTACTGTAGTTGGACTAAACGAATTTGTATGCTCTTCGGGATCTATTTGTTGCCCTGCATTAGAGTGTGGTTTGCAAATTGGTGACGTAATTGTTAAACTGGATGAAAAAGATATTTACAACTCTGCAACGCTGTCTGAAATAGCGTCGTCTAGTGATGGTAAGGCTTTGTCCATCGAATACGTAAGACAGGGTGTTGAACTAGTGGGTAAAATTGTCCCTGTAAAGGACTTTGCGACTAACAATTACCGCCTTGGTTTGTGGACGAAAGACGTTAGTAGTGGTGTTGGGACGATGACATACGTCAAAAAGGACTTGACTTTTGGTTGTTTGGGACATCCTATTGCCGACAATAAGGGTAAGATTGTTGAAGCGAGTGACGGTGGCGTATATAAGTGTCAAATAAACGACGTTTTGCCAGGAAAGCGTGGCCAAGCGGGAGAGTTGCACGGTTCGTTTGATTTTAACGATAAAATTGGGTCGATATATGCAAACAACAAGTTTGGCGCATTTGGGAAGCTTGACGAATTGCCATATGATATGGATTTGGTTGACGTTGTTCCGCATGATAAGGTAAAAATGGGAAAGGCTCAGATTTTATCTACTGTTGATGGCACTACAAGGCAACTATACGATATAGAAATTGTAAAAACGTGTAACCAAAGTTGCCCTGATGATAAAAGCATGGTTATTAGGGTAATAGATAAGGATTTGATTTCTAAAACGGGTGGAATTGTTCAAGGAATGAGCGGAAGCCCAATTATTCAAGACGGCAAGCTTGTTGGTGCTGTGACGCACGTGTTTGTAAACGACTCTACCAAGGGATACGGCATTTATGCAGAATGGATGCTGGCAAATTAGTATAAAAAACTATTTTAACTCATACTTATAAGTATGAGTTTTTTATTTAGTGGTGTAAATGAAATAATTTGTAAAATACGTCGTAGATTTGGGGTGTTTGTTGTTGTAGTGGGGTTGTTGATTTGTGGTATTGTTGTGGGACTTGCCATATCGAAAAAAGACTGCACATGTTGGTGGTGTCAAGGACGTATCACGTGTATAAAATTTGTACAATTCAAGGGCTTTTTTACGGTGTTTTTTAGATTTTTTCTCAATTTGTTGATCCTATTTGTATTGCTTTGCCTGACCAGTTTGAATTGTGTGACTAATTACTTGAAAACATTGTTTGCGTTTTTTATTGGTTTGTTTGTTGGTAGTTACTTTGCTCTGCTTGTTGGAATGTACTCGTTTGCTGGAGTGCTTTGTGGTGTGTTTGTATTTGCACTGCTTGGTGTTGGTTGTTGCATAGCAGTTGTTGTGTCCTTTATCAATGCGGAAAACCGTTGCTCGCCGTCGCTAAAGGACGTTGTTAGGCTAAATCTACAAAGCTTGTATTTGATACTGGCAACATTTGTTTGTGTCCTAGTTGCATTGTTTTTGGTTGTAAGACCCTTTGTAGTTGTTTTGTAGAATAATTGTATAAAATTGACAAATACTAACAAAAAACAAAGGAGTATCTTATGAAAAAGATTGCGATATTACTGTTGTGTGTATTGTCAATAGCTGTGCTAGTTTTTACTAGTAACTGCTTTGCTAGTCAAAGTGCGCTTGCTGTACAAAGTAAAGAAGCTGTATTGATGTCGGAAACGGGTGAAATTTTGTTTGAGCATAATGCGACTGAAAAGCGTCCAATAGCCAGTATGACTAAAATTATGACGCTAATTTGCACCTATGACGCTATCAATAGTGGCAAGGTGTCCTTGGATGATAACGTTGTTGTCTCGGAGCGTGCAGCATCAATGGGCGGATCACAGGTGTTTTTGCTGGCTGGCAGTACGCACAAGCTAGAAAAGTTGATCAAATCTATTGTTGTGTGCTCCGCAAACGATAGCTGTGTTGCCGTTGCAGAGCATATTAGCGGTAGTGCGGAAGAGTTTGTTTTGTTGATGAACCGTCGTGCAAATGAGCTTAAACTTCGTGCAACTCACTTTGAAAACTGTACAGGCTTGCCACAAGTAAATCAGTACTCGTGTGCTGCTGACGTTGGCAAAATGATGTTGGAACTCATCAAAAACCCGCATTACTTTAGTTGTGCTAACATTTGGGTGGAAGACTACAACCATCCCGACGGCAGAGTTATCGGTATGACAAACACTAACAAACTAGTCAGGTTTTACAACGGCTGTGACGCTGGTAAAACTGGCTACACAAGTGAAGCGATGCACTGTTTGTCTGCTACAGCTAAAAAGGGTGATACAAGACTAGTTGCCGTTGTGGTTGGCGCTCCTGATAGCAAGACTAGATTTGCTGAAGTATCCAGCTTGTTTAACTTTGGCTTTGCCAACTACGAAAGCAGGTTGTATTTAGATACAAATACTCCTATAAGCATTGACGTTGTCGGCTCTAATGTGGATAAATTTGATGCAGTAGCAAAAGAAAAACTAATTTGTTTTGGCAAAAAGGGACAAAACGACTGCGTGGTTGAGTATCAACTAAACGAAATCGATTTGCCTATCAAAAAAGGCAACGTTGTAGGTAGTGCATTGCTTGTAAAGAACGGTCAAGTAGTCGGTAAAACAGAATTGGTATCCACTTGCGACGTAGACAAAAAGCCGTATTTGGACTATCTTAAAGAAATTGTTGCGTAAAAGTAGCATCTAATTGGGGACTGTATAGTCCCTTTTTAGTTTATTTTAAGTTGTCGGTTGTAATATTACTATTGACTTATTTGTAATTATTTGATAAAATAATTAAAGGTGTTATTATGTATATTATTCAATTATTAACAAACAACGGCAATGGCGTTACTAAAGAAAGTTTGTTGAGCTTTGTTGCTTTTATTGTAGCGTTGCTATTTGCCCTTATATTTCACGAGGTAGCACACGGTCTTGTTGCTCTTTGGTTTGGTGACAAAACCGCAAAATTAGTCGGTCGATTGTCTCTTAACCCTGCAAAGCACTTTGACTGGATTGGTCTACTTATGATGCTGTTCTGCGGCTTTGGTTGGGCAAGACCTGTCCCAGTTAACACGTCTAACTTCAAAAAGCCAAAGGCTGGGATGATTTGTGTATCGCTTGCAGGTGTTGTAACCAACCTAGTGCTTGCGTTTTTGTTTGCCGGACTAACACTTTTGATGGCTTACGTTAAGTTTTACTCGCTACCATTTTATACAAATTATTATTATCTTTGGCACTTTTTGCTTGTTTTAGGTGAAATTACTACAACCATAAACATTTCGTTTGCTTTGTTTAACATTTTGCCTTTGTATCCACTTGACGGATATCGCTTGATGAGTTGCTTTGTTCCACAATACAACGCATTTATGACTTTTTTGCGTAGATATAGCTTGTATATTATCATTGGATTGGTGCTAGTTGGCAACATTATTCCAGCACAATATTCGCCACTTGACTTGTATATTGGCAAGGTTGGCCATAGTTTGTATTCGCTATTTATATCTTTTTGGGGACTGATTATTAAATGACACAAGAAAATCAACAACAAGTTTATATTTTTGATGAGTATCCAACAGAGCAAGGCTTGGAGTTGCAACTAACCAACTTCAACGGCCCTTTGGATTTGCTTTTGACACTTGTTAAGCAAAACGAAATCGAAATCAAAGACATATTTTTGTCGCAAGTAACCGAGCAATTTATGTCGTACATGTCGCAACTATCTACGCTTGACGTGGATAAAGCTAGCGAATACATGACTATTGCTGCAACGTTACTAGAAATCAAATCGCGTGCGTTGTTGCCTGTTTTGCCGGGTGAAACGGATGATGATTCGCCAGAAAAGATGCTTATTAGACAACTTGAAGAATACAAGATGTTTAAGGAAGTATGTGGCGAGCTTAAAACTCACGAAACGGTAACACGTTTTTACCGTGAGCCAGACACAAGCGTGGGCGATACTGTAGAAGTGCTTAAAGAAAACTTGAGTTTGGAAAACTTTATGACCGCATTTAACAAGTTTTTGCTTAAAATGCAGGTTAGAGCTAGCACGGAAAACGTTTCTAGATCGATTGTAAAGGAGACGTTTTCGATTGCTGACAAGATGTGCTTTATTAACTCGTACCTAGAAGAGCACGACAAAGTTACTTTTGGCGAATTGTTTGATATAAACGCATCTAAAATTGAAGTGGTAACTACTTTTAGCGCTATGTTGGAGTTGTTGAAGCTTCAGGCTATCAGTGTTGAGCAACAAGAGTTGTTTGAAGACATTGTTATCACAAAGAAAAATACTGTAGAACTATCGGAGGAAGTGCTTGATGAGTCAGCTTTGTAATGTAATTGAATCAATTTTGTTTATTTCCGGCAACCCTGTGGAAATTGCTATTCTTGCCGAAAAGTTGGAAGTATCGGAAAAGGAAATTAGAAACGCTGCGGAAATTTTGAAGGACCGTTACAGTGGTGAAAATGGTATCCATTTGCTTATTTTTAACAAAAAATTGCAATTTTGCAGTAACCCAAACAACGCAAAGCAAGTTGAAGCAGTGCTAAACTCTATTAGAGAAAGAGAGTTGACCAACGCTATGCTGGAAACTTTGGCTATCATTGCTTATAAGCAACCAGTAACTAGGCTAGAAATTGAAGAAGTTCGTGGCGTTGACTGTACATATTCTGTTCAAAACTTGACCAAATTAGGTATGATTGAAGCTGTAGGCAGAAAGGAAACTATCGGTAAGCCTATTTTGTTTGGTACAACAGATGAATTTTTGAAGAGATTTTCGCTTTCTCAAATCAGCGATTTGCCAGATTACGAAGTGTTTGTTCAACGTCTAAAGGATATTTTTGAAGATCGTGCAAGCGGTGTTGTAGTCGAAAAGCCAATGTTTGACAGCTCTCAAGCTGAAGAATTGCCAGAGTTTTTGCAAGGCGAAGACGTTCAAGTAATTGAATAAAACTTTTATATCTATAAGCAGTCCCTAGGGGGCTGCTTTTTTTGTATAAAATTTGCCTAATTGCAAAAAATATGTGTAATGATAGTGGCAACGATAGTGATGCTAACTGCAACATTTTTGGTGTTTCCGTGGCAAGTTGGCGTGCGATTTGTAGTACAATTTGACAAAATTTTGGGCAAGTTGGCAGTAAAATGGTGGTTTGTAAGGCTTTTTTCTATTAAAATTTACATTGATGGTGGTAAAATTTGCTATCGTGGAACTGTTGACGGCACTGTGAAAGCGGGCGGATCGTCAAAGGTTAAGTTGAGCGGAATTGAATTGGCTGATCTTGCTGTAAAATTGACATGCAAGCCATGTTGCCGGGGCCTTTGGTGTTTGACCGTGACAAACGTTGTAAATTGTATTTGTATGTCGCAAATGAGGCAAGATGACTTTAAGTTGTCAGTGCAGACTGAATTTGGGGATTTATCTGAAGTAAATATTGCTGCAAAATGTAAATTTTCGTTGCTATCGCTGTTGGGAGTGTAGAGTTGTGATGAATCAAATAAGAGAGATAGTTGATAATACCGTATTTAACTTGAGTAAAGTTGCTGAAACTAATACTATTTTGGGTGACCCTATTGTCACAGCTGATGGAACAACCATTATGCCGATATCCCAGCTAAATTTTGTTTTTGTTGCTGGCGGTGGCGAATATGGTAAAAACGGCAAGAAATTGCCCGTAGACGACAATGGATACTTCGCCGGTGCATCGGGCGGTGGCGCTACGTTGACTCCTATAGGCTTTTTAGTGGTTTCTAAAGACGGGGTTGAGATGATAAACTCACCACAAGAGAGTGCTTTTACTAAAATGATGGATGTTGTTACGGGGCTAATAAATGATAAGAAGTAAAGTTTGTTTGGTTTTTATTGCTGTAGCATTGTGTGTTTGCACGTGTTTGCCTTGTTTTGCTTTTGCAAGTGATGAGCTGTGCGTTGGTAAGGCTGCCTTATTGATGGAAGCTAGTAGTGGGCGTGTGCTTTATGAGAAAAATTCACACGAAAAGCTTCCTATGGCTAGCACAACCAAAATTGCGACAGCTTTGACGGTGTTAAAACACGCTAGATTGGACAACGTTGTTACGGTTGATGGTAGAGCCGTTGGAATAGAAGGCTCGTCTGTGTACCTGCGAGAAGGCGAAAAGCTTACTGTTGAAGAGTTGCTTTATGCATTGATGCTACGTAGTGGAAATGACGCAGCTGTTGCTTTGGCATTGCACGTTGGTGGTAGTGTGGAGGAATTTGTTGACATGATGAACGACGTTGCTACAACTATTGGCGTGATGGATACGAGGTTTGATAATCCGCATGGACTACACAGCAATAATCACTATACAACTGCGTATGACCTTGCGCTGATCACAAGGGCTGCCATGCAAGATGAAAGATTTTGCAAAATAGTATCAAGCAAGAGCGCTGTGATATCAAATGATGGTATGGCTTACAAGCGTCAACTAAAGAATAAAAATAAGCTGTTGTTTAGCTTTGATGGTGCAAATGGTGTCAAAACCGGCTACACGAAAAAGGCTGGAAGGTGCTTTGTAGGTAGTGCTTATAAAAATGGTATGCAACTCATTGCCGTAGTGTTAAATTGCGCTCCGATGTTCGAAAATGCCGAATTAATGCTAAATTTTGGCTTTTCTCAATATACTATTACAAACATAATATCTAAAAACAGGCTCTGCGGTGCTGTTGTTGTAGATGGTAAAACAACTCAATTTGTTTGTAAAGAAGGGTTTGACTATCCATTGACGAAGCAAGAAACAAAGTTGATAGAAAAGCGTGTTGAGTTGCCTAAAGATGAAAGCGATTGCGGAAAGATAATCGTTTTACTAAAAGGAAAGCCTATTTTTGAGTCTAATTTGACAAAATACTGACCATACAATACAAAATACTTGATTTTTTTTCAAAAACCTATTACTATATAAGTAATTGGTTTTTTTAATTAAGGAGAAATTTTATGAGACTTAATAAGTATCTTGCAGATTGTGGTGTTGCTAGCCGTCGTGCTTGTGACAAGCTTATTTCTGAAGGTAGAGTTACTTTGAATGGTAAAACGGTTACACAAATGGGTGTAACGGTTAATCCTGATAATGATCACGTAACGGTAAATGGCAAGCGTGTTGCTATTAAGCACAAGCTTTATTACATTTTGTTGCACAAGCCAAAGGGATACGTTACTACGGTTAGTGACGACCTTGGTAGAAGAACGGTAATGGATTTGATAGATATCAAAACACGTTTGTACCCTGTGGGCAGACTTGACTACGATACAGAAGGTGCGCTTCTTTTGACAAATGATGGCGACGTAGCAAACAAGCTTACTCACCCTAAAAATCAAGTAAATAAGGTTTACGTTTGCCGTATTTCTGGTCAAATCACCAATGATGAAGTGGCTAAACTTCAAAAGGGTGTAGAAATTGACGGCAAAATGACGCTTCCTGCAGTGGTAAAGGTGCTAGAAAATGACCTTCATCACAGCAGAATTGAATTGACTATTCGCGAAGGCAGAAATAGACAAGTTAGACGCATGTTTGAAGCTATAGGTAAAGACGTTGAATTTTTGAAGCGTGTTGCTGTTGGCGAAATTCGTCTTGGCGGTCTTTCACGTGGTAAATATCGTTTCCTAAACGAAAGAGAAGTTGCTTACTTGAAGAGTTTGAAATAATATGCAAAAGTTGAACATCCTTTTGACAAATGATGACGGATACGATAGTGTAGGTTTGCAAGAAACCTGCCTTGCGCTGTCCAAATTACACAACGTTTACGTTGTTGCTCCAGACAGTCAGCGCTCAGCTTGTTCACATGCGATACATTTTCATTCGCCTGTGAAATTTGTTAAGTTGGGCGACTATTTTGGTGCAAAAATTGCCTATATATCTAGCGGAATGCCTGCTGATTGCGTAAAATTTGGACTGTATCAGCTTGGTGTAAAGATTGATTTGGTAGTTTCTGGCCCAAACAATTGCGAAAACTACGGACATGACGTCTTGTATTCGGCAACAGTTGGTGGTGCAGAAGAAGGCGTTGTGTGCGGTGTTCCTAGTGTGGCGATTTCTCGCGTGAAAAAGAAAGGCGGGTTTGGGCATTGCGTTGACTTTTTGGTTAAAAACGCACATAAATTGGTTAAATTCTACCGTCCAAACATCTTTATCAACGTAAACGTTCCGCCAAGTGAGATGGAAGTAAAAGGTATAAAGGTGGCAAAGCTGGCTGGAGAGTTGTTTGACGACTACTTTGTCAAATCTACAACAGAGCAAGACGTGTATCATCTTACTGGTGATGCATTGGATACATACAAAATGGGCAACTGTGATGCCTACTATGCTGAAGACGGCTACATCACATTGACACCGATGACGATAGTGCAAGATGTTCCTTCGCTATTTGCTGAAGTAAGGGAGTTGTTTGATGAGTAAAATTGCTGTAATTGGCGGCGGCCCTGCAGGGATTACTGCTGCAATATTTGCTAGTCTAAACGGTGCTGAAGTTACCCTGTTTGAAAAGAACGAAAAACTAGGTAAAAAGATCTACATTACCGGCAAAGGCAGATGTAACGTTACTAATGACTGCGACCCAAAAGAGTTTTTGAGTAACGTTGTTACTAATGCAAACTTTTTGTATAGCGCATTGTATAAGTGGACAAGCCGCGACACCATGGATTTGCTAGAACAAAACGGCCTAGCATTGAAGGTGGAGCGTGGCAATAGGGTGTTTCCCGAAAGCGACAAGGCAAGCGACGTAACAAAGACGCTAGAGAAGATTTTGCGCCGAAATGGTGTCAAAATTTGCCTAAATAGTGAGATTTTGCGTGTAGAATATCAAGAAAGTGGCATAAAATTGCATACTATTACAGACATAGTAATGTTTGACAAGGTAATTATTGCTACAGGTGGCGTTAGCTATCCAACTACAGGCAGCACTGGTGACGGATACAAATTTGCCAAAGCATTAGGTCACAATATAGTGGATGTTAGGGCTGGCCTGTGCGAAATTCCTTTGCGACAAGACGTATCTTCGCTTGAAGGATTGTCCCTTAAAAACGTAACTTTGACGGCTAAAAACGTGCAAAATGGCAAAACTCTATCCTCGTTTTTTGGTGAAATGTTGTTTACGAGAAATGGTGTTTCAGGACCAATCGCATTGAGCACTTCAAGCGTGATAAACAAATATCCAGTTGACCAAATTGCGCTATATTTGGACTTGAAGCCTGGCTTGAAGAATGAACCAGGTCAACAACCTAACCTAGACGAGCGTATTTTGAAGGATTTTAAGGAGTTTACTAACAAGGAGTTCAAAAATAGTCTTGTAAAGCTGTTCCCAGATAGGCTTGCGCAATACGTTGCAAAAGAAAGCAAAATTTCATTAGAAAAGCAAGTAAATAGAGTTTCTGCAGAAGAAAGAGAGCGTTTGCGTGGGTTGATCAAAGGTTTGCCATTTAATCCGTCTAAACACGGTGAGTTGTTTTCAGCAATTGTTACAAGCGGCGGTATTGACGTAAAGCAAGTAAATCCATCCACAATGCAAAGCAAATTGTGCGAAAACGTGTATTTTGCAGGCGAAACACTTGACGTGGATGCTTACACTGGCGGATTTAATATGCAAATTGCCTTTTCTACCGGTTATCTAGCTGGTGTTTCGGCATCAAAGGAGTGGTAATATGGTTACAATTCGTGGCGCAATAACATGCGAAAATACTGCCGAAAGCATTGGCGCGCAATCCAAAAGGCTTGTTGCTGAAATTATGACACAAAACGGCTTAAATAATGATGACGTTTTGGCTATTGTATTTAGCGCAACTAGAGATTTGGATCAAGCTAATCCAGCTACAGCTGTAAGAGTTGCTTTTGGACTAGACAAAACAAGCTTCTTTTGCGTTCAAGAAATGCACGTAGAAGGTGGTTTGCCACAATGTTTGCGTGTGTTGATGCTGACAAACAAACAAATAGATAAAATTGACATATACCTTGATGGTGCGGTAAATTTGAGAAAATAACATTAAGTCGGGCTTTGATTCCCGACTTTTTTGTTTTTGATGCCAAACAGTTATTGTTGGTGGCAACATTTGACATTTATTAATCTTTTTGATATAATACATTATTATATAGGAGGTGTCATATGCGGCATAAGTGGTTTGTTCCCATTGGAAAATCCTTGCTTCGCGCGTTGTTTCCGGCAAAAGTGTACGGCAATAACAAG
>JAZQUN010000107.1:0-3985 GCA_045631385.1 Clostridia bacterium | reverse complement strand
GTCTTCCTAAGACCGCTTGGCCTCCGACTTGTTGTAATGAATGGACTTGCTACAACGGCTGGGTCCAATTTGCACAACTTTGCTAGTATGGGCATCAAGCAACCAACAATTTTTGCTATCATTATTGTGATTAGCAATGCTATTGATACAACAGCAGATACTTGCCAGGTGTAATCTTCGCCAAATACTAAGTTGTCAATTAGCATAAGTTTTGCAAAGCAAGCAACTGCAAGTGTAAGAGCAAGCACAAGGGATGCCCTTATTTCCTTCCACAACACTCTCCAAGCGTCACTTGTCTCTACTTCGCCAATGGCAAGGCAACGAGTGATTGTTACTGATGCTTGGCTACCAGCATTACCACCAGTACCCATTATCATAGGTACGCAAGAAATAAGCAAAGTAGTAATTGTAGATAGGCTTGCTTCGTATGAGCTCAAGATGATACCTGTAAAGGTGGATGATACAAGCAAGATTAGTAGCCACAAGATACGGCTTTTCCAGATTTGCCACACCGATTGCTCTAAATATGGCTCGTCGGTTGGCGTGATAGCAGCCATCATGGCGATATCTTCGGTTGCTTCTTCTTCCATTACGTCCAAAGCGTCGTCGACTGTTACGATACCGACAATGCGGTTTTCCAGGTCAACGATAGGCACAGCGGCAAGGTCGTATTTAGAAAATACCGATGCAACGTACTCTTTGTCGGCGTTGGTATCTACCGAAATGATTTCCGTTTCCATTATGTCTTCTACAACAGTTTCGTAGCTGTGTAGTAGTAGTGCACGCACGGATACGACACCGATAAGTCTACGCTTTTCGTCTGTTACGTAACAAGTGTAAATCGTTTCTTTGTCTACGGCAACCTTACGGATACGGTCAAAGCACTCCTTTACAGTCCAATGCTTTTTAAGGCTGACGTATTCCACAGTCATCAAACTGCCGGCGCTATCTTCAGGATACTTCAAGATTTGGTTGATGTACTGACGAGTTTCGGCATCCGATTGGTTCAAAATACGTTTTACAACGTTGGCAGGCATTTCTTCGATGATGTCTACGGTATCGTCGACAAACAACTCTTCAAACACCGATTTAAGTTCCGCATCAGAAAAAGTGTTGATAAGGTACTCTTGGTTGTCGCTGCTCATTTCTACAAATGTTTCGGCAGCAAGCTCTTTGTTTAGCAGTCTAAACAAGATCAAAAAGTTTTTTCGGCTGTCTTCGGCTACTTCTTCTAGCAAAATTGCAACGTCGGGAGCGTGCATTTCGTTGAGCTGCTCTTTCATTTCTAGATAGTTGCGTTGTTCAAACAACTTCATGATTTCTTCAAACATTACTCAACCTCCTAACAAAAAAATCCACACCCGTGTAGGCGTGGATACGTGCAGCAAGTAATACAGTACTACCATCACAAGCTTCAACTCCAACGGGCGGTGAAATTGCATTAGAAAATGCCTTGGTTTCGACATTTACTGTTAACCGTTGTTAAGTGTCTCCACAAAAAAACGGTAGCAATCCATATCCCGTTGGTAGCCTCACCTACCGGATACATTTTATACTACTATTGTATTCCTGTTTTGCGCTTGTGTCAATGCTTTTGCGCAAATTTTTTTTAATTTTCTTGACCAAAGTGCGTTTGTGTGCTATCATTAAAAAATGAATATGAAACAGTACTATCGTGATAGATTTAGTTGGATTTTTACCTACCGTAAAAAAGGTTTTTTGTACGGCGCACTAAAGACGTTGTGCATCTTGGTAGGTTTCCCTTGTTACTTGGTGTCATTTGTTGTAGAAATGGCATTTACACTTGTCAATGCAATTTTTAGCTGGATACCATTACTAAACATGGTGGTGCAAGTAATTTGCAAGGTGATCATCATCATTTTGGGTATCCCATTTTACTGGTGTGTTTTGCCAGATATATTTGCCTACAACGAGTGGGAAAAGGCTCAAAACCAACAAGCCGAGCAAGCAGAAGTTGTTGAAGCAGATCAAACGGAAACTGATGGTGTAAACTAGCCAACTTTTGTCAACACTAGTTATATAATAGGAGTAGTTATGAAAAAATCTAATTGTAAAAGACGTCTAGTGGCGGCAGCAGGGCTGTTTGGCCGCCTTGCTTCCCTTGGATACGCACTAGTACCTATTGTTGTTTACGGACAACTTTTTGAGTTGGAATTGCCAAAAATTGCCATTACCAAGTGGGTGTTTACAGCACTTGGCAGAATGCTTTTCCCAGTTGCGTGTGCAAATATGTTTACAATGCTGTTGGTGTTTATGGTGCTGGCTGCAACTCGCAAAAACAACACAGCTTTTATTGTTGTTGACCACATTTTGCTAGCAGTAACCACAGCATTTTTTGCCGCTTTGACTTACGGGTACTACAAAATGGAGCTATCCATATATACCTACGTAAGTGCAGGTTTGACCATATGTGCATTTGTAGCATTTGTGCTAAACTTTGTCGCTTTGCGATGTAAAGATAGGCCAGCTAAAGCCTGTGCAGAAGAGTGTCAATCAACCGAAACAGACACCCAACCATTGCCTCAAAGCGTTGAAGAGCAAGCGCAACAGCCTGAGCCACAACAAGAAGATGCAACCGAGCCAGCCGTAGACGCCGTAACACAACGACAACTTGCAAGACTACAAACCTTGCTAGACAAGGGAGTAATCAACCAAAATCAATACGAAAAACTGGTTGCTCAATTTACTAACAAAAACTAACACAAATGCCACCTACTACTGTAGGTGGTATTATTTTTTTTGCTCCAAAAGGTAAAAATATTAAACTTTTTGTTGCAAAAGTTTAGAAATATTAATAAAATTGTTTGACAATACTAATCGCATTGTATATAATGCAATTATATCGACCTTTACAGGAGAACAATAATGGAAATAGGAAGTAAAATCAAACAACTGCGATTAAAGCTGGATTTAACTCAAGAAGAGCTTGCAAATCGCACCGAACTTACCAAAGGCTACATCTCTCAACTAGAAAACGACTTGTGCAGCCCATCTATTGCAACGCTAAAAGATATACTTGATGCACTCGGCGTATCCTTGCAAGAGTTTTTTGCCGAAACCAAGGAAGAAAAGGTTGTATTTACACCAAACGATTACTTCCAATCCACCAATGGCGACTGTGAAGTTACTTGGCTTGTAGCCAACTCGCAAAAAAACGAGATGGAGCAAATCATCTTGACCTTGCCAGTAGGCGGACAAAGCGAAGTGCGACTTCCATTTGAAGGCGAAGAGTTTGGCTACGTTCTAGAAGGTAAAGTGATACTAAAAACACCAACAGAAGTGTACAAGCTTAAAAAGGGCGACTGCTTTGCAATAGACGGCAAGCGCGAGCACTTTATCAAAAACAACAACAACGGAAAAAGCAAAGTCTTGTGGGTAGCAACCCCAAGTAACTTTTAAGGAGTAGACAATGGCAAAGCAAACAAGCAAAATTATCGAACTTAAAAACGTATGTAAGTCCTACGATGACAAACCTGTAGTAAAAAACACGTCATTGTCTATCAAGCGTGGCGAATTTGTAACATTTTTGGGCCCATCTGGTTGCGGTAAAACAACAACCTTGCGTATGATTGCTGGTTTTGAGCATCCAACAAGTGGTACAGTATTGTTCAACGGTCAAGATATCACAACCTTGCCACCACACAAACGCAACATCAATACGGTATTTCAAAGATACGCTTTGTTCCCACATCTTACAGTATTTGGCAACATTGCCTACGGTCTAAAAATCAAGCGTATTCCAGACGGCGAGCCATTTGTAAACAAAAAGGGCGGAACAGTGCAAAAAATGCGCAAAGTCGGATCGTAGCCATGTCGTTCTGTGAGCCAAGGAGTTGTTATCAGGTCTTGTCTTCCTAAGACCGCTTGGCCTCCGACTTCATTGCCTACGGTCTAAAAATCAAGCGTATTCCAGACGGCGAGCCATTTGTAAACAAAAAGGGCGAAACAGTGCAAAAAATGCGCA
>JAZQUN010000106.1:0-7130 GCA_045631385.1 Clostridia bacterium | reverse complement strand
GATGGCGAGGCGGAAGTTTTCTTCCCTAATTTGGACGAAATGGCCGACTGGACTTGCGTAGAAACAAGCGACACAATGGTAGACAACGGCTACAACATTAGTTTTTGCACCTACAAAAAGTAATTAGGAGCAACAAACGCTAACTATGGAAGAAATTACACAGAAACAAGGTGCTTCGCTCAATTCGGATAAGATGCGAAGCAAAAAAATAGGCAAACTTATTTGGCAAATGAGCTTGCCTGCAATATTTTCTATGCTGGTGCAAGCACTCTACAACATTGTAGACTCCATCTTTGTATCCAACATTACCCAAACAAACGTTGGTATCTACAACGGTACGGTACTGGGTGATGACTGCTTTACAGCGGTAAGCGTAGTCTTTCCGATGACGATGTTTGTAATTGCCATTGGCATAGGTATCGGCGTAGGTGCAAACGCCTACATTGCACGTAAGTTAGGCGAAGGCAACAAGGAAAAGGCAAGTCAAGCAGCACGAAACGCAGTAGTGCTTGCTATCCTTGCTTGGTTGGGGCTTGTTGTGTTGTCTTTTACCGTTACAAAGCCATTTGTAAATGCATTTGTCAACGAAAACAACTGCTCTGACCCAGCATTTGTAGCAAAGCAAGCGCAAATGTATCTTACAATTTACATGGCTTGTAGCCTTGGCTCGCTGCTAGAAATCACCTGCAACCGTATTTTGCAAGCAACAGGCAACATGCGTGCACCAATGTTAAGCCAACTTATCGGTGCAATTACCAACATCATCTTGGACGCTGTGTTTATTTTGGGCTTCAAGTGGGGCGTGTTGGGTGCAATACTAGCTACCGTCATCGGACAATGGTTTGCAGCAGCGTTCACTTTGAGCATATTTGTTTTCAAAAAGCAAGACGTAACACTCAAGTTCAACAAGGATTTCAAGATAGAAAACAAGTACGTATCCCGCATCCTAAAGGTTGGTATGCCAGCGTTTATCATGAACGCAATGGGTTCGGTAATCACAATTATTCTAAACTCTATTCTTGCCGAAAGTGCAACAGGTATTTTTGTACTATCTGCCTACTTCAAGGTGCAGTCCTTCATCTTTATGCCTGTATTTGGTTTGATGCAAGGCACAATGCCAATTTTGAGCTACAACTACGGCGCAAACTTGAAAACTAGATTCAACCAAGCATTTAATCAAGCATTGATAATTTCCGTCTCCATCATGGTTGCAGGTACAATACTGTTCCAAGTGTTGCCAGAGCAAATCATGAGCATTTTGACAGAAAGCTCCAACTTGATAGCCGATGGTGCAGTTGCATTTAGAATCATCAGCATTGCATTTATCCCAGCCGCATTTGCTATTGTTATTATCAACATGTTGCAATCCATCAACAAGCCAATGCTTTCGTTGTTTATGTCGCTTTGCCGTCAGTTGATCTTCTTGATTCCGTCAGCGTTTATTTTGTATCACTTCTTTGGTCAAAACGGAATTTGGTTCTGCTACGTAATTGCTGAAATTTTTAACGTAATCATCTTTTTGCCAATATCATTTGTTGCACGCAAAAAGCAATTTATTCGCAAGCAAGCACAATACGATCAAGGCTTGTTTGCCACTAAATAAAGGAGAAAGCCTATGCTTACACAATTGTTTACCAACAGACAAAGCTGTCGCAACTACTCTACAAAGCCTGTAGAAAGAGAAAAACTTTTGCAAGTGCTAGAAGCAGGCATGATAGCACCGTCTTCACGCAACCGTCAGCCATGGACTTTGCACGTATGTGGCGAAAAATCCTTGCCAAAGGTAAAAGAGTCCTGCCAACTATATGGCAATGCCTTTTTGACCAACTGTCCGGAATTAATCGTTGTTACCATGCACCCACGTGTAGTGGTAGATACAAGCGACAAGCCACTTTTGACTGTGCAAGATTTTCGTCCGTTCGATTTGGGTCTTTGCGTAATGCAAATGTGTCTAAAAGCAACGGAAATTGGACTATCCACTTGCATGATAGGTTTGCTTAACCAAGAAATGATTCAACAAGCAATTGGAAGTTGCGAAGAAGTAAAAATTGTACTTGCTTTGGGCTACGCAGCAGATGACGACGTTATCCGTGAAAAGAAGCGTCGCACAATGGACGAAACAGTAAGATTTGTTGACTAATCAACTACAAAAGGGGGCTAAGCTATGCTAACTCTAGATAAGATTTATCACGCTCAAAAGCAGCTAGAAGGCATTATCCGTAACACACAGCTAATCCCAACCACAATGCGTCGTGATTGCAAAGTGTATATCAAACCGGAAAACTTACAAGTAACAGGCTCTTTCAAAATTCGTGGTGCGTATTACAAAATGACGCAGCTAACCGAAGAAGAAAAGCAAAAGGGCGTAATTGCTTGCAGCGCTGGTAACCACGCACAAGGCGTAGCCTTGGCTGGCAGAAAGGCTGGTGTAAAGACGCTTATTTGCTTGCCAGCAGGTGCACCTATTGCCAAGGTAGAAGCCACCAAAAACTACGGTGCACAAGTTTGCATGGTAGACGGTGTGTATGATGATGCCTACAACAAGGCTATCGAGCTACAAAAGGAGCACGGCTACACTTTTATACACCCATTCAACGACGAAGACGTAATTGCTGGTCAAGGCACAATTGGTCTAGAACTAGTCGAGCAATTGCCAAACGTTGACGTGGTAATCGTGCCAATTGGCGGTGGTGGACTGATTTCCGGCGTAGCATACGCATTGAAACAGCTTAAGCCATCAATCAAGGTGTACGGTGTGCAAAGTCAAGGCGCGCCATCCATGTACAACTCTATTGCAAATGACAAAATCGAAAAGTTGGATTCGGTATATACCATTGCCGATGGTATTGCCGTAAAGCAACCGGGGGATTTGACTTTTAATTTGTGTCAAAATTACGTTGACGGCATCGTAACCGTTACCGACACCGAAGTAGCATCTGCAATTGTGTATCTAGCCGAGCGTTACAAACTTGTTTCCGAAGGCGCAGGTGCAGTAAGCGTTGCAGCAATGATGCACGGCAAAATCGAAGTAGAAAGCGGCAAAAACGTAATTTGCGTTGTAAGTGGTGGCAACATTGATATCAACATTTTGTCACGCGTTATCAACAGTGGTTTGCGTTCCTTTGGACGCACCTGCAAAATCAAACTAGAGCTTATGGATACCCCTGGCGAACTACACAAGGTAACCAAAGTTTGCGCTGATATGGGTGCAAACATCTTGTCCGTTCACCACGAGCGTGCAGGCGAAAGCAACCGTGTAAACGGATGCCATCTAAAGCTTTTGTTGGAAACCAGAAACTTTACTCACATTGAAGAAATCGAAAATGCCTTTATTGATTTGGGCTACAAACTAATTTAGGAGATAAACTATGATTACAACAGTATCCACACCAAACGCGCCAAGCGCAATTGGTCCATACAGCCAAGCAAAAGTGTACAATGGTATTTTATACTCATCCGGTCAAATTGCTATCAACCCAGCAACTGGCAACGTAGAAGAAAGCTCTATCGAAGGTCAAACATTGCAAGTAATGAAAAACCTTGGAGCAGTTTTGCAAGCAGGTGGCAGTAGCTTTGAAAAGGTAATCAAGACAACTTGCTTTTTGGCAAACATTGCCGACTTTGCAGCGTTTAATGCAATTTACGGTCAATACTTTACGTCCAAGCCAGCACGTAGCTGCGTTGCAGTAAAGGATTTACCTAAAAACGTTTTGGTCGAAGTAGAAGTAATTGCAGTAGTAGACTAACAAAAATATATACGCCGTTCCTAGCAATTTAGGAGCGGCTTTTTTTTGTTGCAAAACATCGTTTGGATGGGGGACATGGTGCAATATTACGCATTTTTACACAAATATAAGCGACTTTTGTGTAAAAAGTTACAACTGTGGCGGTACTGTTGCAATGTTACATTACTTTTTGCTTATAAGCAAAAAAAGTTGTCAATTTAGCGAAAAACTTTCAAAATCTATTGATTATCGTGAAAAAAGATGGTACAATGTAGGGTAAATGGAGGCACTATGTACACAGATAGACTGCAAGAAGTTTTTGAACAGGCGGAAAACTACGAACGCACCAAGCGTTTTGGCGAAATTGACTCTCGCCATTTGCTTATTGGCTTGCTAACTGTAGAAAGCTCTGCTCAAAAGTACCTACAACAAATAGGTATCAATCACACCAACACCAATTTTCAGTCCGATCGCTTTGGCTTTTCTACCATTTACGAAGGTGAAGAAGTAAAAAAGCTAAAAATCATCTTGGACAAAGTCTACCGTTTGCTTGGAGACAAGCAAGCCGACTGTATCCACCTTTTGCTTGCAATTTTGTTTGAAAAGAATTGCTATGCTTACACTTCGTTGTGTGCTCGCATTGGTCAGTCCAAGGTTAGCCAACTAGCATCGGCAATTTTGTCACGACATCCCAACAAGGATGCTTTTTTGCGTGCAGTTGCCAGCGAAGATTTGCAAAAGCCAACACCTATTGGTCAAAGTGATCAAACCGCAAGCCAGCCTGCTGCAGCACCTGTTCAGCCGGAAACTGCCAGCCAGCCAACCGACTCCATCCCATACGGAACGGATATCACACAAAAGGCAAAGGACGGCAAGTTTGATCCAGTAATTGGCAGAGATGGCGAAATTGCTCGCATAGTGCAAATCCTTTCGCGCCGTAACAAAAACAATCCTGTATTGGTTGGCGAGCCAGGCGTAGGCAAATCGGCAGTAGTCGAAGGACTTGCGCAAGCCATCGTAAACGGACACGTTCCTTCAATGCTAGCAAACAAGCGAGTAATCGAGCTAGACATTGCCGGCATGGTGGCTGGCACTCGTTACCGCGGTGACTTTGAAGAGCGTCTAAAAACAACGCTAGACAAAATTGCAAAGGATGGCAACATTATCCTGTTTATTGACGAAATCCACAACCTAGTTGGCGCTGGTGGCACAGCCGAAAGCAGCATGGATGCAGCCGAAATCATGAAGCCAGTTCTTGCTCGTGGTGGCTTGCAAACCATTGGTGCAACCACACTAGACGAGTACCGTCGTTACATCGAAAAGGACCCTGCACTAGAGCGTCGTTTCCAACAAGTACTAATTGCCGAGCCAACTCAAGAAGATGCCATCGCAATTTTGCGTGGTGTAAAGGGCAAGTACGAAGACCATCACGGCGTAGAAATCACCGACGAAGCAATTGTTAGTGCAGTCAAGTTATCGGTACGATACGTCAACGACCGCTTTTTGCCGGACAAGGCGTTTGACCTAATCGACGAAGCGTGCAGCAAGGTAAAAATTACCAGTTTTGCTCGCCCAGAAAGTTTGACGGCAATTATCAACAAACTAAATCAACTAAAAGTGCAAAAGCAGACGCTGCTTGCAAACAACCCAACCCAAGCACAAATCGACCTAATTGATCAGCAGTACACCGAACTTTACAACCAATACGCTGTGCAAAACGATGCATACAATAAGAGCAAATTGAACGGAAAATCCGTTGTAACAAGCCAAGACGTGGCATCAGTAGTAGAGCAATGGACAGGCGTACCTGTAGAGCAAATCTCGCAAAGCGAAAAGGACAAACTTCTCAACCTAGAGTCCGAGCTAGCTAGACGCGTAATTGGTCAAAGCAAGGCTGTGCAAGCCGTTTCCCTTGCAATTCGCCGCCAACGTGCAGGACTAAAAGATCCAAACAGACCTATTGGCAGCTTTATTTTTGTTGGACCAACAGGTGTAGGTAAAACGGAACTAACCAAGGCACTTGCCGAGCTACTTTTTGGCAACGCCAACGAAGTAATTCGCTTGGATATGAGCGAATATATGGAAAAGCAATCGGTATCCAAGCTAATCGGTGCGCCACCGGGATACGTCGGCTTTGAAGAAAGCGGACTTTTGACGGAAAAGGTACACCGTAAGCCATATTCCGTAGTGCTTTTTGACGAAGTAGAAAAGGCGCACGTCGACGTGTTTAACCTACTTTTGCAAATACTAGACGAAGGCCGACTAACCGACTCTCACGGCAAAACTATCGACTTCAAAAACACCGTTATCATTATGACAAGCAACGTCGGTGCAGATATGCGTGCATCCGTTGGCTTTGGAGCAAACAGCACTTTGCAAAGCAACGTACACGACGCACTCAAAAAGCACTTTAGACCAGAGTTTTTGAACCGTGTAGACGAAATAGTAGTGTTTGAGCATCTTACTCAAGACGAAATTCGTCAAATATCCAAGCTTTTGTGTCAGTCGCTATCCAACCGTCTTCGTGGAACAATTCAACTACATTTCACAAACGACGCCATCGACTTTTTGGCGCAACAAGGCTACGACAAGGAGTACGGCGCACGCCCACTCAAGCGCACAATTCAACGCAGGGTAGAAGACAAACTTGCCGAAAAACTTTTGCGTGGCGAAGTAAACGCCGGCGACACCGTTACCGTAGCAGTAAAAAACGGCGACATCGCCTTTGTAAAAGAGTAAACAATACAAACAAAACTCGACTTGCAACAAGTCGAGTTTTTGCATTTATACGCGCGCACATGCGTATCAATGTAGAAGCATATGCAACAAAAAAAGCACACCGTAGTGGTGTGCTTTTTGTTTGGTTGTGTTACGCCGAAAAGTCTTCCTTGCCTACGCCACAAAGTGGGCAAGCAAAGTCAGCTGGGACGTCCTCCCATTTTGTTCCTGGGGCAATGCCACACTCTGGGCAACCCTTTTCTTCGTCGTATTCCCATCCACAAACGTCACAAATGTAAATCATAGTTGTTCTCCTTAGAATTCAATTTTCCACAAACCGTGTAGGTTGCAGTATGCGTAAACTGCAACAGGCTTTTCGTCGCCAAGGCTAAAGGTTGCAACAGGCTTGTCGGTTGGTAGCAAGTTTACACGGTGGTTGCGCTTGTCTGTCACCAAGTAAATCCAAGGGATGTAGTGCGCTTCTGTCATAGGGTGCTCTACCGAGCCAACGTCAACAGTAAGCTTTTTGCACTTGATTTTTGCAACAGGCAAGTGTTTTTCGACGCTTGCTTCTACTGTGCCTGGTACAAGCTCGGTCATCTTTTGGCCGCAGCACATTACTGGTACGTTGTGATCTTCGATCATTTCAATCATGTTTCCGCAGTGGGAACAAACAAAAAATTTAGG
>JAZQUN010000105.1:0-1881 GCA_045631385.1 Clostridia bacterium | reverse complement strand
AGCGATGGACTCTAGCCATTGACGGGATACGTTTTGGTGTTGAGTAAGGTCGTAATCGGTACGGTCTGCAATGCCCCACAATTCGCCCCAACCAAATGGCATCATTACTTCAAAGTCGGTTGTGCCCTTGCTGTAGAAAGCAAGTTCTTCTGGATCGTGGTCACGCAAGCGTAGGTTTTCTTCCTTCATGCCAAGGTCTAGTAGCCACTTTTTGCAGAATGCTTTCCAGTATTCGAACCACTCCAAGTCTGTACCTGGTTTGCAGAAGAACTCTAGTTCCATTTGTTCAAACTCTCTGATACGGAAAATGAAGTTGCCCGGTGTGATTTCGTTACGGAAGCTCTTGCCGATTTGTGCAATACCAAATGGTACTTTGCGGCGAGTGGTGCGTTGTACGTTTTTGAAGTTTACAAAGATACCTTGTGCTGTTTCTGGGCGTAGGTAAACTGTGTTTTTGGCGTCTTCTGTTACACCGATAAAGGTCTTAAACATAAGGTTGAATTGTCTAATTGGTGTAAAGTCGCAGTTACCGCATACTGGGCAAACGATTTTGTTTTCGGCAATGTAGTCGGACATTTGTTCGTTTGTCCAACCTGCTACGCCAACTTCCAAACCTTTTTTTGTTTGGTAGTCTTCAATCAAGTTGTCAGCACGGTGACGGCTTTTGCAGCTTCTGCAGTCCATAAGTGGATCGGAAAATCCGCCCAAGTGTCCGCTTGCTTCCCATGTTTTTGGGTTCATCAAGATTGCGCTGTCAAGACCAACGTTTAGTGGGTTTTCTTTTACAAACTTTTTCCACCAAGCTTGTTTGATGTTGTTTTTAAGCTCTACGCCTAGTGGGCCGTAGTCCCAGCTGTTAGAAAGTCCACCGTAAATTTCGCTACCTGCATATACAAAACCTCTGCCTTTGCAAAGATTTACCAACTTGTCCATAGTAACTTTTGCCATAGTACGTCTCCTAATAAAAGTGATACGTATATAATAAATACTTTATTGAATTTTGTCAAATAAAAACCGTCACTTTGTGGATATAGTTGGCAAATTTGTGCGCAAAATCAGCATTTGCCTTTGGCTGTTAGGTATTTTTGTTGGGTTGCTTTGCCACCACGAATGTGCCGTTGGGCAAAGTTGGTATCTAGTACAGCCATCACCTTGCGCCATTTGGCAACGTCAAGTGCTTTTAGACGCTGTTGCAAATCCTTGTGAACGGTAGATTTGCTTACGGCAAAGTGCTTGCCAGCTTGACGTACCGTGCAGTTGGTTTGTAGCACGTAATCTGCTGTTTGTACAACCCTGTTTGCAATGTAATTTTTCACCTAAATTTACTCCTTGTAAGTGGTGATATATTGTATTGCAAATAAACAAATTTTACGACAAAAAGCTTAAATTTTGGACACATTTTCGACAAAAAAGTGCCAAATTTTCGTTCAAAAATTGCGACTTTTTTCGATTAATATTTGCACGGCGTAAAAAAGTATTCAAAAATATTGCACAAAAATCGAAAAATTTTGACATTTTCGACACTTTTATACAAAAGTAGTGCAATTATTTTATTATTTTTGTTTATTTTTGTTAAAAAGTGTGTTACAATGGTTGTACCACTTATTTGGGAGTTAGATGATGTTGAAAGTAGGATTAATCGAGCAAGAAAATTTGGCAGAAATGCTTGCAGAAAACGGGTACGAAATCGCATTTAGTTGCAATGGTATTGATGCAAGAAAACACATAGAAGATACGGATGTAGACGTGGTAATTACCGATCTAGTAATGACTGGAGAAGATGGCTTTGCACTTATCGAAAAGTACAAAAACAAAAAGTTTATCGTAGCAAGTAATCTCAAAAGCGAAGTGTTTAAAGTCGGATCGTAGCCATGTCGTTCT
>JAZQUN010000104.1:0-4485 GCA_045631385.1 Clostridia bacterium | reverse complement strand
CACCGTAGTGTTGTATTTGCGATCAATTTCCGTTTGGCTCTTGGTCAAGTACTCTACGGCGTTGCGCTCTGCCATATCCACAAGTTTACGCTTGTCGCCACGCTGTGGATAGTTTACGGTTACCTTGCATTTGCACTTTGTTGTAAGCAAACTAGCAATGTCATCGGCATCGGGCAAAGGCAGATTGACGTACACTTCGCCAGATAAATCTACCATTGGGCAGTACTCCAACAAAAAGCTTTGCAGCGTTTGGCTTTCGTCAATACCGGCGTCGCTTACTGCCATGTTGTCGCTAAAAGTAACCTTGCCACCACGAACCATCGTGTGATTTACAACGGCATTTTTTCCGTTGGATGCAATGGCAAAAAAGTCGTAGTTTACAAATTGCTTAAGCACTACTAGGCGCTTTTCGGATAGCTTTTCGACTACTTCTAGCAGTTTTTTGAAAGCAAGAGCTTGCTCGTACTGCATTTTGTCGCTGGCATCCATCATTTTGTCCGTCAATATTTGCTTAACTTCGTCGTCATCACCCTGCAAAAACTTGACGGCTTTGTCTATTATTTTGCGATACTCGGCTTTGCTTACTGCACCTACGCAAGGCCCACAGCAACGACCGATGTGGTAGTTTAGACATGGACGAAAGTTTTTGGGCAGTTTGTCAAAGTTGAAGTTGCACGTTACCGTTGGGAAAGCATGCGAAAGCACTTCCATCACAGCCTTGATTCCGCCATAGGTGATAGGTCCAAAGTACTTGCATTTGTCCCTAACAAACTTACGGGTAGGCACTAACTTGGGGAAATCTGCCGTCAAATCCACCTTGACGTATGGGTACTGCTTGTCATCTTTCAGTAAGATGTTGTAGGGTGGCGTGTGCTTTTTGATAAGTGTGTTTTCTAGCGACAACGCATCCGTTTCGGTAGCAGTAATTACGTAGCGAAAGTCTTCCACGTGAGAAAGCATAGCCAACACCTTTTCCGTCTTGTTTGTGGACGCAAAAAAGTACTGTCTAACGCGATTTTTAAGATTTTTTGCCTTGCCTACGTACAGCAGGTTGCCATCGGCATCGTACATAAGGTAGACGCCGGGTTCTTCAGGCAAATTTTTAAGTTTTGTGGAAATATCTACGTTTTGCATACTACTATTATACCACTTTTCACCCCATCTTTCAACCTGTTTTTTTCAATTGATACCCTACCAACAGTAGAAAAGTTGAAAATTTGTCACTAAAAGTATTGACAAACACGGCTTTGTGGTATAATATAAAGTACCAATCAAATTACGGGGGTGTTATTAGATTCGCCCGGTGTAATGATGGTTGAGTAAGCGTGTCGCAGTGCCGCTGCGTAAAAAGGCAAACCTTAAATTTAAACGCTAACAATAGTTACGCATACGCTGCTTAATTTATAGCGCGTCGTCACCTTATGCTGCTCCACAAGGCATAAACGTGGCGTCAGACATTGTGGATAGCTACCCGCAAATGATTGTATGCTTGTAGCAAACCCTTACAATCTTGATGCAACGCCCTTTTGGCCGTTTGGTCGTTGTGTGACTCACTAAACGAAACCTACACACGTAGAAAGCTTGATGGTCTTACGTCGGTACACGGGTGCAAGTCCCGTCATCTCCACCAAACGAGTATTACTCGCACACAAAAAAGCGACTGCTACATTGCAGTCGCTTTTTTGTTTGCTTTTGTATTGACTAAACGCAGCTTTTACAGTACAATTATGTAAACAAGTAAAGGAGAGCCTATTGTGATGGACTACGACTACAAGATAACTAAATATCCACGTACGCCACACCTAGAAGGCTCGCGCTTGCAAGATGGCGACTACGACCTGTCGCAAGTGCCTTTTAGCGACATATTGGGCAAGCACGTCGTTGTGGAAGAAAAGGTGGACGGTGCAAACTGTGCCATTTCCTTTGACGGTGACGGCAATTTGCTTATTCAAAGCCGTGGGCACTACCTTGTGGGCGGATATCGTGAAAGGCACTACAACTTGCTTAAGGCGTGGGCAAATGCCAACAGAGACGCTTTGTGGGGCGCACTCGGTAACAGGTACATTATGTACGGCGAGTGGATGTATGCCAAGCACACCGTATTCTACGATGCGTTGCCAAGCTATCTGTTGGAGTTTGACGTATACGACAGGCAACGTGGCGTATTTTTAGATACGCCATCACGCAAAGCTATCACAAACCAAATAGGCGGAGTATGCTCCGTACCGGTGCTGGCTAGCGGTGTGTTTACTAGCAAGCAAGACGTGTTGAAGTTGTTGGACAAATCTTGCTACATTACGCCAAATTGCCGTGCTACGCTGGCACAAACGGCACAATCGCTAGGGTTGAACACAGAAACCATCATTGCCGAAACTGACCTTACAGGGCAAATGGAAGGCTTGTACGTCAAAGTGGAAGAAGCCGGCGTAGTAACCAACAGGGTAAAGTTTGTCCGAGCCAACTTTTTGCAGGCAAACAAAGCCCCCACTACCGACTGGCAACGCCGACCAATAGTGCCAAATCAATTAGCAACCAATACAAAAAAGGACTGAGAAAGTTTCTCAGTCCTTTTGATTTGTGTTGATTAGCCGTGTACTTGCAAGTAGTACTCATATGCGTCGCCTAGACGGATTACGTATGGCAAAATTTCGCCACGTGTACAACTGTTAGAGTCGTACCAAATTGTGCCACCGTTGTTGTAGATTACAAAGTATGGCTCAATGTCGTTCCAAGCGTTGCGCAAGTTTACAATTTCTGGCGCTTCCGAATTTGGATTTGCCTTGACAATGTTGTAAACGTTAGTAAACAACGGATTGCCATTGATTTTGTTACCAAATTCCGAGTCTTTTGCAGACATCAATTCGCTTAGTGACTTCATAATTTCAAAGTGGTTACCTTGCTCGTAGCCAAGCTTGTAAACAAGTCCGTAGCCTAGGTCGTAGATGTTTGGACTAGCTTGCCACTTTGTTACGTCAAACGCGCCGTCTTCTACACCGTTGTAGTCTTCTACCGGTGCTGTGCCTTCGTAAAGTTGACCAAGTTGATAGAACACGCCTGCTTCATCACCGCTGTTTTTGCAGGTGTACGATACTGCGTAAACGGTTGCTGTTTCGCCTTGATTTTGCGCTGGTACGGAAATAAACAACGAGTACTCGCAACCACTGCCACCAGCGTAGCTGTCGCCGGTTGCCGATTTGTCGATGTTTTCACGTTGAATCATTACGGTAACTGGTGTTGGTGTGCCGTCTATATCGATGTACAACTCTCCACCAAACAATTTGTTAAATATTTCTTCGTCATCACCTACGTTGGCAATTACGTTGCCTTCGCCATCAGCGTACTTTTCTTCAAATACCGATGCCAAGTAGTTGTAGCCGTTGGCAGATACTTTGTCGTTTAGAATCTTTAGGAACGAGTCCTGAACAGAGTCCATATGTACACCAAATGCAAACTCGACCATGTTGGTTAGCTCGCCTGTAGCACCATTGCCAAAGGTGTACGTTACGTAAAAGTCACGAGTGGTTCGTGGTGGAATCCAGTCTTCAGTATTAAACGTAGCAGACGTATCGGACAACTTGTCCTTGGTAGTTATGGTAATGCCGTTGGCAACACCGATCAATTCGTTGTCTGGCAATACCGAATATGGACTTACGCCCAAGTACCAACAAGTAACGTCGGTGTTGTTGAATACGGTAATTTTGTATGTTATCGAGTTGTTGCCTGTAGCAGAAATGTTTACCTGTGAAATAAACTTGGTAGGCAAAGATTCCGTTTGAGTTACTGCCGTAACCCTACCCGTGCTAGATTGATACTCTACTTTTGTAATGTGTACGTCTTCACGTGGTCCGTATGCAAACGCACCTAATGACGTTGATAATTGTGAGCCTACGCTTTCTGGTGGCAAGCCGTAAGTCCACGTTGCAAAAGTACCTGCTATTGAAAAAAGCAAAATGACGGCAATAAGTACAACCGTCATTCTTTTGATAGTTCCAAACATTTGCCGTCACCCCCTTTGTTTTTACTATATTAATTGTTGATACTTGCCTGTAAAGGCACTCTTATTTTGTTTTAGTTTTACCTTTTCCTTCGGTTTGCTCTACCGAGAGCTTGCCCGTCTTTGAGTCTTGCTTGATGCTGATGACTTGTTTGTCAACTCTGATGTTAACAACAGTCTTGCCATCCCAAATGCTAGCAACACTTCTTCTAGGTGCGCTCGCTGATTGCGTAACTCCTGCTTCTGCTGGTTGCATCTTGGAGCTTGGCTTGCCAAGCTTTGCTTCTTCCAAAGCGATGTAGCAAATTTCGATTAGGCGCTCTAGCTTTATTTTCCAAATGCGCTTTTCGCCAATAGGAGTAATAAACACACCAAAAATTACCAACAAGATGCATACAAAACCTGCTGGAGATTTCAAAAACATAATAAGACTACCTACAAAAGGTATGCGTTGATTGCGGTAGATACCTACCATTTGTTCGTACTTAACT
>JAZQUN010000103.1:0-3467 GCA_045631385.1 Clostridia bacterium | reverse complement strand
AGAAGAGCGTCAACCTGACGAACCAGAAGTAAGATACAAAAACCTTGCATTGTTGTACGACATCGTAGTAGCAAAATCTCGCAACGAAAACACAGCTGCTTTGGAAGCACAACTAACCATCGACTACGGTGCAGTAGCAATGGTGCCAAAAGATGCATACAAAAACAACGGTTACGACTGGTTTGGTGCAAACAGCGAATACGTTACATACAGCAAAAACGGCGACACCAAGATTGTATCTGCAAGTATGTGGAAGACATTTACATCCGTAGTAGCACTTGGTTACATCCAAGATCTATCCTACGAAATGACAATGCTATCCAGCGACGAAAACGACACAGCATCCAACCCATCACTTGAAGTTGGCGACACAATGACGTTTGAACAAGCCTTGTACTTCATCTTTGTAACAAGCAGCAACGTAACTCCAACCATCATAGCACGTACCGTAGGTCAATACATCTTGCTAAACAACATCCCATTGTAAGCACTTGACCAACAAGTAAAACAAAAGCAAAACGCAGGGCATTTCGCCCTGCGTTTGTATTTTGTATGCAATTAGTAGCCAAACAAAGTATCTAGACCGTCTAGCAAATTTTCAAAGTCTCTTTCCGTCAATGTGGAAAGCTTTTTGTATTTTCTTGGTACGGATGGCATTTTGTCGTTGGTGTCAATTACTACAACGGCATCTACGTCAAAGTCCGTTGTGGACTTTGAGCTTAGCGTACCGTTTTTGGTTTGGTACTCTGTTAATCCAAACGAATCCACGTTTAGTGTGGTTTTACCGTGTTTGTGCAAAATTGATCCGCTTGCAACACGCTCCGTATAGACCTTAATAGTAGTGTTGTAGTATCCGTTAATATAATATTCAAATGCGTAGGTTAAACGCGCTTCAAACTGATTTGTTTGCTTGTCTACTTTCCACTCTAACTCAAGCGAGTCGCTAGGCAAGTTAATTAACAGTGTTGCTTCAAAGTTCTTTTTGTCGTTAGCATTTAGGTGGTAGATAATTTGTGACTCGCCGCATTTGATATCAATTTTGTCCGAGTACAAGTAGCCATCTTTACCGCAGTCCATCTCAAAGATAAATATGCCGCCGATTTGCACTGTTAGTTTAAGCAAATTTTTGGATGTTTTAGGAGTAGCAACCTTAATTTTAATGGTTTCGACTTCTGCTAAAAGAATTTCAGCAATTTCATCAAAAACTTCTTTTATTTCTTCAAGGGCTAGGCGATATTCCTTTACAAGAGAAATGCTTTTGTCTAATCCCATAGCCGATTTAATTGCAGATTCGTTATTTCTCAAAAACTCAATGATATCTTCGGAGTTGCGCAAGTAGTGGTTCCATTGCGAAACAATTTTTGTCATGGCGTTACCGTCAATGGTAAAGGTAATAAGTCTTACGGGTGTTGTTTCGCCACTTAGCCATATCGATTCATTGGTTTTGCTGATGGTAGCCGCGTCAACTACAATTTTGTACAAGTTTTTTGCAATTTTTGGGGATAGCTTGCTAAACTCCTTTTTTACGGTCTTGTAAGAGTTTGCCGCCTGAATTTCGTTTAGTAACAGTGTGTAATCCTTGTCGGATAGTGCGTATTTAGAGCCGGAGTTAGGCGCAAATATCGACTGCGAAAACTCACTTGCTAGTTGAGAGTACTTTACTCCAAAGGAGTCTCTCAAAATTTCGTTTTCGCTAACGTACACAAAGTCGTCCGAAATATACGCGCTACCTTCTAGGTTTACTTCACCTAGGCGAACGTCAACGTCGGTAAGATATGCCGCATCGGTGGATAGATACGCCTTGCCTGTTACATAGTTGCTTCTAAAGTAGTCGTAGCCGTCCTCATCCTTTACACTGTTAAGGCTAAATTGTAGCGATCCGCCTGTAAACAACTGAACAAGTGGCTCAAACTCTGGTCTTGCTAGCAAATCGTCAGATGTGTTTGAAACGGCGCGAGCTGCTATGCTTTGTGGAGTGTTTGCCAATGCAACGCTTGTTACGCTGGTAGCAAGCACAACTGCCAAAAGGCTTGCTGCAATTATTATGATAAGTTTTTTCTTCATTTCTTTTCTCCTTACAATAAACGTCAATGTATCAAGTAGAAAAATCTTGTTGTCAGCCCAATTATACCACTAGCTCGTCAAAAAATCAATACGTTTATTAAATATATCTTTATTGTTTTGGCAGAAAGCAAACCTATTCCGTCGTGTAGCACATTTACTTTACGGAAAATTACAAAACAAAACGCAGGGCATCTCGCCCTGCGTTTTTAGTTTGATGTTAAGTGTTTTTGATTAATACTCTTCCTAGTGGAAGGGATTCTTGAATAGTTGTAGCAATTATTGTTGCACGTTCTTTGATATAAAGTTGTTGTTGATTTGTAAATTTAGCAAAATCAATAGTGTTTATTGGTGTTTGTAACAATAAATCCTTTGCAATTATTTCATTATATTTAGCTGTTTTGTGCGAAATATATTGATTTTTGATACTCTTATTAACATCTTCACATAGCAATAGATAGTTTCCTATATTATCAATAAGTTCTTTCTGAGAGTCTTTGTGAGAAGGCCAACCATTCTGAGCCCACTCAATATCAGGTTTTTGTGGGTATATGTGTTCCAGGTTTATGGTATCAACATTTACTGTGCCAGAAATGTTTTTGCATATTACATCAAGTATTAGCAGAGCTTTTTTTACACCACGAGGTGTTGTCTGGTCTTGTATTTTTGTAGTAAAATCATTTAGACTAATTTGCCAAGTGGTTGAGTCTGAATTAATCTTGTTGATTAACTTTTCGTTTATTGTATTGGCTGGAACACCTGATTTAATATCGGCAACGATATCGTTAAGCAAGTATCTAAATGTTGTAGGACTGCCGCCATTTAAAGTCAACACAATACTCATCATGCAGAGTGGAACCATAACTTTCAGCATGTAATCATGATTGGTATTAATATTTATTTGCTTAATAGCTAGGATATTCAATACATCGTTAAGGGTAGTTCGATTTATATAGCTGATAACATATTTGATAGGGTTATTTCCAATAGAATTCAATAGATTGAGAGTGTCAACGAATTCTTTGAAAGTTTTATGATCTTTAGTTACAAATTCTCGCAAAAATGTTATGATTTCCATGTTGTCGAAGTTTTTATCGTAATTAGAAGATTTAAATTTGTAAAAGCTAATTAACGACTGTCTAACTTCTTTCATTTTGCTAGTATTAAATTCGATTCTATATGCCGTAGAGTATTGGTCTAGAGCAGTTTTGATTACTTCGTCTTTAGACAAAGGTTTTCCACCAGTATTAATTTGTTGAAAAATATCAAAAGCGTTATCTGCGTTATCACATTTCTTCATGAAAACGTAGATGTTGTTTTTTATTACTCTTATTATGTCGTTTAGGCGGTGTATGTGGGTTTTAGCAAATTCGCAAAAATCCAAATAAACTTTTTTAAATGGGGCA
>JAZQUN010000102.1:0-1986 GCA_045631385.1 Clostridia bacterium | reverse complement strand
AGAAAGGGTGTTTTCGTACTTTCTTGATGAATATAAGCGTGGCAGAACGCCTAACCCTGACGTGTTGTGCAATCGTGAGATTAAGTTTGGCCCGTTTTTGCAATACGCATTGACTTTGGGTGCGGATTATGTTGCAACTGGGCATTACTGCGGAATCCGCCATCAAGATGGTGTTCACTATTTGTTAAAAGCCAAAGATCAAACCAAAGATCAAACGTACTTTTTGAATCAACTTTCTCAAAAGCAGCTAGAAAAGGTTATTTTTCCGCTAGCTAATTTAGAAAAGGTTGAAGTTCGAAAGCTTGCTGAAAAGTACGGTTTGGTAAATGCTAAAAAGAAAGATAGTACAGGCATTTGCTTTATTGGCGAGCGCAATTTTAGGCAATTTTTGCAAAACTACCTTCCTAATCAACCTGGTGACGTTGTTGATATGGAAGGAAACAAGGTCGGTGAACACGTTGGTCTTATGTATTATACGTTAGGACAACGTCGTGGCTTGGGTCTTGGCGGCACAAAAGACAGTCAAGATCGTTGGTTTGTTGCCGAAAAGGATATGGAAAACAATCGCTTGATAGTTTCGCACGGTGACGAAAGCGTGCTTATGTCTACCGCTTTGGTTGCATCGTCTGTAAACTGGATTCCTCAAGCGCCGGTAAACACATTTAAGTGTTTTGCAAAGTTTAGATATCGTCAGCCAGAGCAACCTGTAACAGTAACGCTGTTGGAAGATGGCAAGGTAAGGGTTGATTTTGACGAAAAACAACGTGCCGTTACTCCAGGTCAATTTGTCGTATTTTACGGTGAAGAAAAGTGCCTTGGTGGTGGCGTGATTGACGAGGTTTATAAATGAGCCAAACCGCACAAGAAATTGTAAATAATGCTAATCAAACAGAGTCCCCTTCTCAACGCATTTGGGAAGTGGACTTTTTGCGTGGTTTCCTTATTTTGTTTGTTGTGTTTGACCACTTTATGTTTAATCTATGGTATTTTTGCCAAGATAGTTCTACAGCGTTGTTTAGCTGGCTGTATTCTGTTTCGCTGGCTTATTACGATTCTGCAACGTCATTGGGCATGCTGCAACAAACGTTGCACAATGGCTTTGTGATGGCGTTTGTGTTTATATCGGGTGTGTCCAGCAACTTTACAAGCAATCACTTTAGGCGCGTGTTTAAGTTGTTTGCAGTTGCGTTGTTGTTGAGCGCTGTTACAAGTGCCTTGTCACAAGTGATTTACAGACCTCTCGAAATCAACTTCAATGTCATCCATGTTTTGACGGTGTGTTGCTTTTTGTATTCGTTGGTGCTAAAGGCAGAAGAAAACTTGTCTAGTAAGCAAACAAAGGTGTTGGCTATCTGTCTGATTTTGTTGGCGGTTGTTTTGTGTGTGGTAGGCTATTACTTTAGGTCCTATCCGCTAGAAGACGGTGGCTTGTTGGTGGTGCTAGTTACCTGTGGAAACGCTACTACGTTTTCGCCTGCGGATTATCTTCCGTTATTGCCTGCGCTGTCGTTTTTTATCTTTGGAGCATATTTGGGTAGACTAATTTACAAAAACAAAGCGTCGCTAATTGGCAATAAGCCTAAAATTGCAACTCCATTGTGTTGGTGTGGGCAAAAATCATTGATTGTTTACGTCGTTTCACAAGCGGTGATGTTTGTGTTTTTCTATATTTTTGCTCATTTGTGGGCAATTTTGTGATAAAAATTTGCTTATTTTACAAGCATTAGTAGTTGTTGATGGTCAAAAATGCTAATTTTGAAGATTTTTTTGAAATTTTTTAAATTTTTTTCAAAAAACCTTGTAAAAATCATTGACACAAATAAATGTTTGTAGTAAGATATATAGGCTGTTCACCGAAATGGGTGGACGGAGAGAAACTTGAAAACAGAATAGTAAGTAATGAATTGAAACACAGTCAATTTTAAGGATTTTAGCCAGCGGTTGAGTAAGACTCAACCAAAAGTTAACATAGTCAGATTAAACTTA
>JAZQUN010000101.1:0-2413 GCA_045631385.1 Clostridia bacterium | reverse complement strand
CGTATTTTTTGCGTGTAGCCGTAGATGCAAGTAAAATCGTCCGTTTGTTGTCTGTATGTTTGGTTGACCTGCAGTTTTTTGAGCAATGCTCCCACATCTACACCAGATTTATCTATTACTACGGTCACGCCGTCTACCCCTTTTGCGTTTTGCAAACTTTTGTAGAAGTTAATATAATTAGTGCGTACGTATCCCCTGCTACCAACGCTTAGTCCGTTGTACTGCTGGCAATAAATGTAGACGGTTGCGTCCTTTTGCCCTACTGCGTACACGATATTGGTTTTGTAACTGCCCCACATCGAACAGACCAGTACGACTGTTAGTAGCACGGCAAAAATTAGTCGTCTTTTCATAAATCTCCAAATAAAAAACACTTCCATCTTGTGACAGAAGTGTTTACTGTTTGTATAAAAAATATACCTATTATTCAAAAAGTTTAGATACTGGCAAGTCTGTGTAAACTCTTTCGATAGCGTCTGCAAACAAAGGAGCAACGGAGATTTGTTCGATTTTTTCAAATCTCTTTTCTTCAGGAAGTTCGATTGTATCCAAAACAACAATTTTGGACAATGCCGAATCCTTAAGGCGTTGGATAGCTGGACCAGAAAGTACAGCGTGAGAGCAACATGCAACAACTTCTTTAGCGCCGTTGTCTACCAATGCTTTTGCACCTTGACAAATTGTACCAGCCGTATCGATCATGTCGTCAAGCATAATGCACTTTTTGCCTTTTACATCGCCGATAATGTTCATAACTTCCATTACGTTTGCTCTTGGACGACGTTTGTCGATGATAGCAAGTGGAGCGTTGAACTTTTGAGCGAACAAGCGAGAACGTGCTACACTACCTACGTCTGGAGATACAACGATGAAGTCGTCATCTGTTGCATAGCCGTTTTTGATGAAGTGTCTAGCAAGTACAGGCATACCCAAAAGGTTATCTACTGGAACATTGAAGAAACCTTGAAGTTGTGAGCTGTGCAAATCCATTGTTAATACGCGGTTTGCGCCTGCTGTTTGCAAAATATCTGCTACTAGCTTTGCAGAGATTGGATCTCTAGCGCGTGCCTTACGGTCTTGTCTTGCGTAACCAAAATATGGGATTACGGCTGTAATACGGCCTGCAGAAGCACGTTTCATAGCATCGATGATTACCAATAGTTCCATCAAATTGTCGTTTACAGGAGAATTGGTGGATTGAATAATAAATACGTCGCAACCACGAACACTTTCGCCGATGTTTACAGCGATTTCGCCGTCAGAAAATTTGCCAACTTCCATTTTGCCAAGTTCAATGCCCAAAATGTTGCAAATATCTTGTGCTAGTTTGCGGTTGGAATTACCAGAAAATACTTTTATTGTACCATGGATGTTTTTGATCATGATGAACCCCCGTTATTAACTTTAGTACCATTAAATTGTACCACTTAAACACAAAAGGTGCAAGCAAAAACAGACAAATAAAATATTTATTTTACAAAGAAAGGTTGTCCCGTAGGACAACCCTGCTTTTGTTTGTTACATTTTCTTTTCTTCGTAGTCTTTGCAATAATGCGCTGTAGAGCAATCGTCACAAGGTGTAACTGTGATGCATGGCAATCTACAACAGCTTTGCGTTGCGTCATGATACTTACAAGCTCGAACGTCACACATGATAGTTTGTTGATTTTTCATGGCAAAACTCTCCTTTTTTAACTTATTTTGAACCATCTTGTTAAAAATTATACGGTGGGGTTGACAAATTTACAAAATTTGGGTACAATTTTATAAACAAGGAGGCGCACAATGAAAGTACTACTTCTACAAGACGTAAAAGGACAAGGAAAAAAAGGCGAAATTATCAATGTTTCGGACGGATACGCTAACAACTTTTTGTTGAAAAAGGGTTTGGGCAAAGTTGCAACTGCCGACACCATCAACAGCGTAAACATTCATACTCAAGCCGTTGCTAAACAAAAGCAAGCAGAAAAAGAAGCTGCTATCGCTTTGGGCAAACAACTTAATGGAAAAGAAGTTACCATTTCCGCTACAAAGGGCGCAAATGGCAAGATGTTTGGTAGCATTACCAGCAAGGAAATTGCCGACGCATTGACAAAATTGGGCTTTACAATTGATAAAAAGCAAATCGTATTGAAAGACCCTATCAAAATGACAGGCAAATACACTGTGACCGTTAAGGTTTACGCCGAAATTTCTTCCACTATTAGCGTTGTCGTTATTTAACTAAATAATTGATAATAAAAAAACTCTCTTGCGTGCAAGAGAGTTTTTTGTTTGCTTAGACTTAAACTAAAATTATTTAATTTCAGCGTCAGCGCCAGCGTCCTTAAGTTTCTTAACCATTTCTTCTGCAAGATCTTTTGGTTGAGCTTCCTTAAGAGTTGTTGGAGCCTTTTCTACAGCAGCCTTAGCT
>JAZQUN010000100.1:0-14754 GCA_045631385.1 Clostridia bacterium | reverse complement strand
AGAAGAAACTTTCCAAGTAGTGTACGACACGGCAGAAGGTGGCGAAATCGTAGACGAACCTGTACAGGAAGTAATTCGTGGTGAAGATGGTGTGATTGTAGAAGCAGTCCCACTAGACGGCTGGGCATTTGACAGCTGGAGCGACGGATCTACCGACCCTATCAGACAAGAGTTTAACGTACAAGAAGATTTGTACTTTGTTGCAACCTTTGCGCCAGTAGGCGATGGTGTGCCAGGAGACGAGGGTACAGGCGAAGGCGAAAGTGAAGCTGGTGAGCAAGAAGCTCCACCAAGCGACCAAGAAAGCGAGCCAAGCGAAAACCCACCTCAACAAGGTTCAGGTAAATACGACCCTGCAAACAAGGTTATCAATGGCGAAATCTTTTACGGTGACATATTTTTGGATTACTACGAACAAGCCATGAAAGAACTAGCAGAAAACACAACAATGTCGGACGAATTGCGTGAAATAATCAAATCGTACTTTGACATTTTATATCGCGAAAGTGACACGGATGACGGCAATTAGCCACAAGTCCATGATTAAATAAATTAAAAATAATTACAGAGAGGCATACAAAAATGATAACAGAAGCAAATATCGAAAAATTTAGCCAACAATGTAGCAAAATTTTTGAACAAATCAGACGTGACGTAATTGGTCAAACAGATATCATCGAAGGCACAGTAATCGCTATGATCGCTGGTGGTAACGTACTTTTGGAAGGTGTTCCAGGCGTAGGTAAAACTCGTTTGGTAAGAAGCTTGGGTCGTGTATTTGACCTACCATTCTCCCGTATCCAATTTACACCAGACTTGATGCCAGCCGACGTTACTGGTACAAACATCATCGTAAAGGACGAACAAGGAAACTCTTCTTTCCAATTCCAACCAGGTCCAGTATTTAGCAACATCATCCTAGCCGACGAAATCAACCGTGCTACACCAAAGACTCAATCTGCGTTGCTAGAAGCCATGCAAGAACACACCGTAACAGTTATGGGTGTATCTCGTAAACTTCAAGAACCTTTCTTCGTACTTGCAACACAAAACCCTATCGAACAAGACGGTACATACCCACTTCCAGAAGCGCAAATGGACCGTTTCATGTTTAAACTAATTGTAAAAAACCCAAGCCTAAACGAACTTATGGACATTGTTACAATGACTCAAAAGACAATGGCCGAAGTTGCTGAAGCTGCTTGTAGCGGTGAAGAATTGCTAGAAATGAGAAAAACTGCTAACGCTATCCCTGTTGCAGAAGAAGTTCTTCGTTACGCTATGACGTTGTGTTCTGCTACTCACCCTGATAGCGAATGCGCTTCCGAAGCTGCTAAAAAGTACGTTCGCCTTGGCGCGAGCCCACGTGCTGGTCAAGCATTGATTTCTGCAGCTAAAGTAAAGGCTTTGATGAGTGGCCGTTTCAACGTATCCTACAATGACGTTAACGAACTTGCTTACCCTGTATTGCGTCACCGTATGAAGATGACTTTTGAAGCAATTGCAGAAAGAGTATCTCCAGACGAAGTAATCACAATGATTATCGACGAACTTAACGGCAGAAAAACAAAAAAGGTAGCAGCAGTAGAAGCTGCTCCAGTAGTAGAAGCTGAAGAACCAGCTACAGAAGAAACAAGCAAAAAACGTAAATTTGGGAGAAAATAATGAAAGGCTCGTACTTAAATGACGCATTTTTCAGTCGTTTAGAGACGCTTGCTTTGAACCTTCGCACAGACTTGACGGGCTTTTTTGGTGGCAAACACCTTGTTCGCACCTACGGTCAAACAGTAGAGTTTGCCGATTACCGTGAGTATATGCTGGGTGACGATATTCGTCGTATCGACTGGAATCTATACAGTCGTTTTGAAAAGTTTTTCTTAAAATTGTTTACCGATGAAAGACAAATGCACGTTCATTTGTTTTTGGACTGCTCGGCATCAATGGGCAAGGTAGATCCACAAAAATCTAACTACGCCGTTGCCGTTGCCGCTGCACTTGGCTTTTTGGCTGTGCACAACATGGACAAGACCTCTTTCAAGTTGATGAAAGGTAACCATGTTGAAGATCCATTTGGTACAATTGTTGGTAAAAACACCTTCTTCAAAGCGATTAGTCAATTAGAAAACTTGCAATTTGAAGGCGAAAGTAACATTGCTGATGCTATTTGTAATTGTCCAATGGGTTCTAATGACGGTCTAGCAGTAATCATCAGCGACTTCTTTAGTGAAAACGACTGGAAGAAAGCAATTGATTACCTAACATACAAGCGCAAGCAAGTACTTCTTGTGCAAATTGTTACTCAAGACGAGCTAGACCCTATCTACAGCGGCCGTTTTGACCTAATCGACTCGGAAGCAGAAGAACTTATGGATGAGAAAAACTTGCGTTTGCGTATTACACCAAGTCACCAAATTGCTTATCACGAAGCACTTGCAGATTACTTTGAAGATATCAAGCATTTCTGCTCGTCTCGTGGCGCAGGTTACTTGCGCGTTTCAACAGACAAACCGTTGGAACAAATGTTGTTTAGCGAATTACTAAAGGTAGGTATTATGGAATGACGTGGCTTGTACCTTTAGGATTTATCGGGCTTGTAGGCATCTTGGTGCTTATTCTAATTTACATCCTTAAGCCCAACTATCAACAAAAACTTATTTCCAGTACGTACATTTGGAAATTGAGTTTGAAATATCGCAAAAAGAAACTTCCTGTTAGCAAACTTCGCAATCTATTGATTTTGCTTTGCCAAATCTTGATCATTGCTTTGCTTGCTACTATTTTGGCTAGACCAATTATTCCTGGTCAAGAAATGAGCAACAACGAAAAGATTGTTATTATCGATTCGTCCGCAAGCATGCTTACTACTGTCAGCCTTCCAGAAGACGAAAACCCAAACGGTATGACTCGTTACGAAAGAGCTGTCAAGAAAGTAATCACCCTTGCAGAAGAAGTGCTTACAACTGATAGCGGATGCATGACCATCATTTTGGCTGGCGAAACATCCGAAGTGTTGGTTCAAAGAGCAACTTCTGAAGACTTGGAATACGTTCTTTCCGTTTTGAAACCATTGATTGCTAATCCAAACGAGCTAGCTTGTGAGTTTGGTGATGCTGACATCGAAACAGCCATGAATTTGGCGGAAGATATCTTGTACGAAAACCCTAATGCCGAAGTTATGTTGTACACCGGTACAAACTACCTTCGCAAAAATGGCGTTACGGTTATGCAAGTATCTAGCGAATTGGAGTGGAACGTAGCAGTACTTGACTGCAAGGCAGAGCTTGTCGAAGGCTACTGGGCGTTTACTGTCGAAGTAGGCAGCTACCATGGTCCAGAAGTTGGTCCAGACGAAGTGAACATTGCTGTCCAAGTTACTAACGTAAACGGCACAGGTACAACTGTCACCATGGGCAAGACTGTCAAGGTTGACAACGACTCTACAAAGGTTATCTTTGACGTAAACAGCGAAGCAATCTACTCGTACGACTACGCTCGTGCGTACGTTGATTACCAAGACTGCAACGCTTACGACAACTCGTTCTACTTGTATGGCGGCAACAAGGAACAAATCAAGATTCAATACGCAAGCACAAAGCCTAACCCATTTATTTACGCAACGCTAATTTCTATGCGTGACCGTATGAGCTGGCGTTGGGATTTGGTTGTTGACGAAGTTCAACCAAACGAAGTGCCTGTGTTGGAAGGCTACGATTTCTACATCTTCGAAAATGGTATCCCATCACAAATGCCAAGTGACGGTGTTGTTGTTTTGATGAACAGTGCTGCCATTCCTACAGGCTTGGATGGATTGCGCTACTATAGCAGCGAAGCGGCATCTGGCGGTGAATTTACCGGTGTAAGCGATCACCCAATTTTGAATGAAGTAGACGTATCGCAAATCATTGCGCACACCTACTACAGAGTTTCGTCCTACGACAACTTTGATCCAATTTTGTTCTGCAATGGCGACCCTGTAATGCTTGTTCGCAACACACCAACTCAAAAGATTGCAATCATGCCATTCTCGGTACACACTTCTACAGTTGCTATGACCGAGCTTGTTGCAATTATCTACAACACATTCAACTACTTTATTCCTTCTACAGCAACCGAAAACGTGTTTGTTGTAAACCAAGAAGTTTCGTTGAATAGCCGTGGTACAAGAATGGACGTAGAAGGTCCAGGCGAATTTACCGCAGAGTTTATGGAATTCCCAGCTAAACTTAAGTTTGTTACACCAGGCACATATGCTGTTAAGCAATTGCTTATTTCTGGTTTGACATCGGTAGAAAACATCTTTGTTCACATTGACAGAGACCACAGCAACGTTGTTTTGGAAGTAGAAGAGTTGGATGCACCAGTTATCCAAGAAAATGTAGATACAATTGACGAAGATTTGATTATCTGGTTTGCTATTGCACTTGTATCATTGCTATTTATCGAGTGGGCATTGCACACTCGTGATTTCAGACGGAGGTAAATATGACTAATTTGAAATTTGAGTTTACCCATCCGTTGCTATTACTTACGTTGATTGTTGCAATCGGCTTTGCTTTGTACACCTTTTTCCGCTCTGGAAAAAGATACCGTAAAAATCGCAACCGCATTGCATCGCTAGCACTACACATTTTAATTACCGTGTTGTGTGTAAGCGTGCTTGCAGGCGTGTCTATTTCCTACGACGTACCAAACAGCGAAAACGAAGTTATGCTTGTTGTAGACGTTTCCGATAGTGGACTTGACGCAACAACAAGACGCAACAACTTTGTAAAATCCATCATTGACGAAGGTGGTCAAGACTTTAAGATGGGTATTGTTACCTTTGGTTATGACCAAGTGTACGCAGTTCCTTTGACAAACAAGTCGTCCACCATCTACGAAAAGTTTCTAGACGCAGACTTGCCTGATACATCGGCAACCGACGTGTATTCGGCATTGGTTTACGCAAGAGAGCGTATCACCAACCCACAAACAGCAAAAATCGTGCTTATTAGTGACGGTATGCAAACTGACAACAATGTTTTGGGTATCATCAAATCCATTGCTTTAGAAGGCATCAAGGTTGATACGGCTTACTACCCATCAATGTTTACTAGCGATTTGCAAGTAGTAGATGTTGCAACACCTGACTACAACGTAATCGCTGGTGAAACGTTCAAACTTGCAGTTGATATTCAAAGCTCGTTTGTAGGTTCGGCTAAAATTACTTTGACAGACGTACATACAAACAGCACCATTACTACAGAGTACGAAGTTGATATCGTTGACGACATGCAAACAATCGAGTTGGATTGCTCGTTGCCATTGCCAGGACTTCATCAATTGATGTTTAAGATCGAAAGCGAAAACGACACAGTAGAAGGCAACAACGTGTTCTGCACCTACATGGATTTGAAAGTATTTGACAAAATCTTGTTGGTAGAAAAGTACGACGGCGAAGGTAATCAACTATACGATTTCCTTTTGTCAGAAAACTTTGAAGTTACTCGTGTAAATGTTGATGATCCAAACTTCCCTGCAGAAAAGGACGAAATTTTGCCATACCTACGTCAGTTTGACCAAGTAATCATGGCAAACGTATCCAGTCTAGATTTGCCAGCAGGCTTCGACAAGCAATTGACACGCTACGTAGAAGAGTTTGGCGGCGGCATGCTTACATTTGGTGGTAACAGACGTGATGCTGAAGGCAACGTTGTTTTGGACGGCTATCAAAATCCTGTTCCAAATGCGTACAACTCATCAGACAACTACAACAGCAACAACCCAAATGCTGACGAACATCCAAACCCACTTTACCAAGAATTGTTGCCAGTCAAGGCAGAAGCATATTCTCCACCAATTGGTGTAATCATCATCATTGACCGCTCGGGCTCTATGTTGGGTGAATTTGGTAGCGAAACCAAGTTGGAATGGGCAAAAATTGGTGCGAAAGCTTGTATTGATACGTTGAACGCTCGTGACTACGTTGGTGTAATGACGTTGGAAGACTACTACAACGAAGACGCTCGTCTTACTCCAGTTACTAGACAAGCCGAAGTAAAAAGAGCTATCGACGCTATCGAAGGCGGTGGTGGTACTGTATTTACCGGTGCATTGGAAAAGGCTGGTCAAGCATTGCTTGCACTTTCCAACGTAGAAAAGCGCCACATCATCTTGATTTCTGACGGTGCTCCATACGATGCGGAAAATTACATGTCTCCATCCGGTTTCGGTCCAGAAATCATACGTCTAAATGGCCTTGGCGTAACTTTGTCTACAGTAATGGTTGGCGTTAACAACACAGCTGCAGAAAACTTGATGAGAAAGTGTGCTGAAGAATTGGGTGGCGGTCGTTACTACAATGTAATGGACTACAAAGAATTTACTAGCACAATGATCGACGAGTTGACCGTAAAGGAAATCAAGGCGTACAACGCAGAGCCATTTGTTCCTTCGGTAGCTACTCAAAACGCTGTTTTGAGCAACATCGATACAAAGGCTATCCCACAACTTGGTGGTTTCTACGGTTCTGTTACAAAGCAAGGAGCTACAGAAATCCTTTCTGCCGAGTTTGTCCCTGTGTACTCCACATGGAAGGTGGGCAAAGGCCGTGTAGGTAGCTTCATGAGTGACCTAAACGGTACTTGGTCAAACGAGTGGTTTAGTAAAAGCACGGGTAAACAACTTATTGTAAATATCATCAATGGCAATATGCCAACAGAAGACGTTGAAGCAAAAGAAATTTCGGTTCAACTAAAACAAGAAAACTATCAAAACACACTAAGCGTAACAACATCTATCAAAGATGGCGAGTCGCTTGAAGTAAAAATTACAAACCTTTCTGATGCTACACAAGAAGTGCAAACGTTTAAGCCAAAGGCTGACGGTGGCTTTGCACGTGTAAACTTTGAACTTACTAAAACAGGTTTGTACAAAATTGAAGTACAAAAGTACAATGTTTTGGGACAAAAGGTTGGTAAAGCAATTACAACTTACCAAACTTTCTCCTATTCTAAAGAGTACGATACGTTTGCTGATGCTTCAAAAGGTGCTGAGCTCTTGAGCAAACTTGCAGAGCTTGGCAACGGACAAATGATCGACTCTGCAGACCAAGTGTTTGAAGATGCAAACATGTATCTACACAAGGTATACAATCCAAAGCCACTATTTGTAATAGTGTCGTTGGTAATGTTCCTACTTGACATTGCAGTACGTAAGTTCAAGTTTAAGTGGCCACACGAAATTATTCGTGACAGAAAGCTTAAAAAACAATTAAAGCATAAGTAACGTTGACTTGGGCGCGCCCAAACGGGCGCGCACGCAAGCAACAATTAAGGAGTAAAAAATGAAAAAATTCAGGGTATTCCTGATATTGATAATGTGTTTGTGCGTACTATTTACGCTAACAGCGTGTGCAATGACTGCCAAAATAAAGCTTGCCACACCTATTGGCGTACGCGTAAACTACGACAAATTGTTGTTGAACTGGGTTTCCGTTAACGACGCTACTACCTACGAAATTGCTATCGCAGGTGAACCAGTAGAGCAAGTAAACAAAACCAGCTGGGATTTGTCGTCTTTTGCACCAGGTACGTACGAATTGACTGTCCGCGCAATTGGTGATGGCAAACAAACCAAAAACTCCAATTGGTCGGAGAGCGTATCTTTTATTAGAGAAACAGAGCCAGGATTGAAGTTCCAACTTTACAACAATTCTGCTGAATATATGGTTACTGGCGTAGAAAAAACTGCAGGCGAAAACATCGTTATCCCTGATTACTACCGCCAAAAACCGGTAACAAAAATTGAAAAAGGTGCATTTTCCGGCGAAACAAGCATCAAAACTGTTGTAGTCGGTAAAAACGTTACCGTAATTGAAGACAAGGCTTTTGACAACTGTTCCTTTATGGAAAGCATTGAGTTTCTTGCTCCAGAAATGCAATCCATTGGTGCAAATGCATTCCAACGTTGTTGGGCTTTGAAGGAAATTACCATTCCGAAGGGTATTAAAACCATCAACCAATATACGTTCAACTACTGTCGTGCATTGGAAAGTGTAACTTTCAATGATGATTTGTACATCATTGATGCTTACGCATTTGATAGCTGTGCTGCTCTTACAGAAATCAACTTGCCAGATTCCGTTGTTTATATTGGCGAGTATGCTTTTAACAACTGCAAGGAACTACAAACAGTTAACTTTGGTAAAAACCTTCTTCAACTAGGTCAAAACAGCTTTGCTGTGTGCAAAAAACTAGTAAACGTAAACTTCCCAGAAGATTGCAAGTTGCAAGTTGTCGATCAATACGCATTTACCGAATGCGAAGCTCTTGTTGAGATCAAGATGCCAGACAGCCTACTTGCTATGGGACACGCTGTATTTAGTTTCTGTACAAATTTTGAAAAAATTGAGCTAGGCGACAACGTTCAACAAATGGGTGCATACATTTTGTTGGGTACAAAGCTTCAAACAGAAGACGAAGACGGTGTTGTTTACGCAGACAACTGGCTTGTTTACTGCATGGACCAAAAGCTTGCTCAAATTGAGTTTGCAGAAGGCACAGTTGGTATTGCTAACCAAGCGTTTGAAAACTGCACAGGTCTAAAGATTGTAGTCATGCCAGACACCATCAAGTACATGGGCGCGTATGCGTTTGAAAACTGTACTGGTCTTATGAGTGTTACTTTGAGTGAAAACTTGAAAGATATCCCTGCATATGCATTTAACAACTGTGCATCTTTGATGTCTGTACAATTTGGCTCAAACGTAGAAACAATTGGTAGATACGCATTTTACAAGTGTGGCGACCTAAACACAATTTTGTTGCCAGAAACTGTTGAAAAAGTTGGCTCTTACGCATTTAGACAAACAGGTGTGTGGGTAAACAGCACTCCAGGCGAATACGTTTACGTAGGCAACTGGGTAGTTGGTTTCAAACCTTCATTGTCAAACGTTTTGCCAGAAACAATCAAAATAGGCACAATTGGTATTGCTGACGCTGCATTTTACGAAATGGATGCCGGCTACATCACAATGCCAAACTCAATTGTTTACATTGGTGAGTACAGCTTCTACCGCGTATCAATGAAATACCTAAAGGTTTCCGAAGCAGCAAAGAAGATTGGCGATTATGCCTTCTTCCAATGCACAGAAATGCAAACACTAAGCATTCCAGAAGGTGTAGAAGAAATTGGTCGCTCGGCATTTTATCAAATCCAAACAACCGAAATTTCTTTGCCACAATCTGTAAAGACAATTGGCATGTATGCTTTCTACAGACCAGCGCAACTACAAACACTCAACTTGGGTGGTGCAAAAACCATTGGTAAGGCAGCGTTTTACAATGCAGTAGTGTTGGAAAACTTGACTATCCCTTCAAACGTAAAAACAATTGAAGAGTACGCATTTTACGGTTGCATAATGTTGAGCTCGGTTGAAATCCAAAATGGCGTAGAGTACATTGGCGATTACGCCTTTGCAAAAGCAGTAGCACTTACATCGTTGAAACTTCCAAACAGTGTAAAGGTGCTAGGCAAATACGCATTTAGAGATATGGCAATGTGCACGACACTTGTTTTGAGTAGCAACCTACAACAAGTTGGCGACGGAGCATTTATGAACTGTGCAGTAGAGCACCTAGTTGTTTCTGGTGACAATGCTGTGTTTGATAAATATGCATTCCGCGGTTGTGCAAATTTGAAGACGGTTGTTGTAAGCAACACAGTAAGTAGCGTTGGTCAACACGCGTTCTACGGTTGCAAGCAAGCAACGTTCTTTATCGAAAACGGCACAGATATGACAGCATGGAACAGCAGATGGAACTCATCTAGGGGCCCTGTTGTATCGGGTGTAACACTTTCTGAAGATAAAACATACGTAGAAAGTTTTGTAAAAAATCAAGACAACTTAGTGGTGGATACCGGCAAAATTGCTAATGACCCTGTAAAAGCAGGTTACACATTTGCAGGTTGGGCTACCACTTCGGACGGCGAAGTTAAGTACTCCATGGAAGACATCAAAGACGTTCCAGACGGAACTGTTTTGTATGCGAAATGGACATTGACTCAAAAAGCTTAATTTATGGAGAAAAAGCAATGAAAAACAACAAAAAAATTGTTCTCGTGGCTTTGTTGCTAACGTTTGCTTTGGCAGTAGCGCTTTTGACAGCGTGTGCTCCCAAAGTAACGCTTGTAGCAATTGAGTTGGAACAAACAACTTACGTTTTGGGACAAGAATTGAAAGGTACAGTTGCCGTAGACGTAAAGGGTGAAGCGCAACAATGGGAACTAGATCGCGAAGGTCTAATCATTTCCGGTTACAAACCAAACACTCTTGGTAAACAAACTGTTACCGTTGCATACGACGACCAAACACTAGAAACAACTGTTACAGTTGTTCCACGCGTAGAAGCCAACGAAATCAAGACAGATTACACAGTTGGCGATGCGTTTGATACAGCTGGCACATTGACGTTTACACGCGACAACGGTACTCGTTTCCAAGTGGCTTTGGACAACACAAACTTGGTTATCGAAGGATTTTCTACCCAAGCAGAAGCGTTGCCATTGACAGTTAGCGTATCCTACACCGAAGGTGAAAGAACATACAGCGGCGAGTTTTCAGTATACGTATATGGCATTACAAGCATGTCTTTGAAAAAGCCAGTTGATACTGTTTACGAAAGCCACGAAAGTGCTTTGGACCTAAACGGCTGCTACTTGACTTTAGAAACAGAAGTTGGCACATCTTACGTTCAAGTTACTACAGATATGTGCAAAGGATTTGACCTATCTGTTGTATCTCAACAAAACCCAACAGCAACACAAACAATCACAGTAGAGTACGCTGGCAAAACAAAGACTTTCCAAATTACTATTACATACAGCGACGTATCCTTTATCAGAGACAGTGTTGCAACACTAGCTGAAATCGATTGGACTGGCGAAACAACACCAACGTTGTCCGCTGAAGAAGGCGCATTGGCAACGCTAGTTGCAGAAAAGTACTTTGCACTAAACGATGCTCAAAAGGCAATGATCTCTCCAGAAGACTTGCTAGTAGTAATGAAAAACGCTGCTGTGTACGTATATGGCTTGTATCTTGAAGAAGGTCAAAAGTACGACGGTGCTTTCCAATTGACAACACAAGGTGTTGGTTTGCAAATGGAAACATACGAAGCAGTTGACAAGGCAAACAAGGCTTTGAGCGACGAAAACACAACTTTCCGTGTTTACGGTCGTTTGTTGGAACAAATCAAAAATGAATTTGGCGCAAGCGTGTTCTTTGGTGAAGTAAACTTCAAGACATACTTGGCAGCAGTATATCCAGACGAAAGCATGGCTGACGTCTTGGAATACTTTGATTACCTAATTGCTTTGCACGATGGACTAACAGTTCCAGACCAAGCATGGCAAGCATCCGATTTGGAAGCATACGCTAACCAAATTGAATTGGTAACACTTAAAATCAACGCTAGCAAGTTCCGTGGAAGCAACTTCCGTGTGCTTTACGAAAAGCTTTCTTCTTGGAGAGCAAACGACGACTACTTTGATATTTTGTACACATACTACTTCAACAAACAAAACTACTCCGTTTTGTTGACGTTGCCAGAAGTATACTTGCCAGGCGAAATGGAAGATTTGTACTCTTGGCTTTCCGCTGCATATATGGAAGCAGTGTACATGGCCAACGGCGAAGCAATTGACTCTTCGTTGTTTATGCTTTACTACGATAAGGGCTACGACATTGCAATGGCTGTTACTAGAGGCGACAACGAAATGTACAAGTTTGTGTACGCAAACGCACAATTGACAGGATTTTTCTTTGATGCTAACGGCAACGACTATCCTATCAACTTTGCTGGTTTGATGTACTACCTAACATATACAGACATCATCCAATTTGGTTGGTTGAAACACCAAGGTATGATGCGCGGCAATGCACAATTTGATGCTATGTGGGATGCATACCTAACTGTACTAAACGGATCTTTGTCCGCTGATTACATGACAGGCTCTCAATTCGGTGTAGATATAAAGGCTATGTTCGAAGAGTTTTCTACTCTTGCTCCAAACACTCAATACGAGTTTTTGCGTTCGATCAATGCATATTACACCAACGGAACACCAACTTACGCGTTGGATACTACACAATATTGCTACTCTTACTTCCCATATTTCCTACTTGAGTACTACTCTACAGTGGCAACCGAAGCGGAAATGGAGTTGTTTGAAGAGTTGTTGCTTGCTATGGAATACTACGCATTGGCTAACCACCGTGAAAACGTAATGGACTTGTTTACAACAAGCATGCAAAAGGTTGTAGATGGCTACGCTGTTTTGAGCCAAACACAAAAGGACAACTTTACAGCATTGTTTGGTACAGCATACACTCGTTACGAACACTTGTTGAAGGTTGCTAAGGGCGAAGTAGAACAAAACAAAGATTTTGGCGATTACACACAATACTTTACTGCAATCACAAATGCTATTTACCAAATGGTAAATTTGGAAAACGACATCAAGAGTGGTGCAATTGAAGCAAGCAACTCTGTAATCAAGATGCTTTCTGCATACGAATATGCCGAAAACATGCTAAATGCCATCTTGGAAAGTGCTCCACAAGAAGTTGTTTACGCATACTACAATGCAGCAGTAATCCCTGTAAGCGACAGCCAAAACGTTACTATCGAGTTTATGATGTACTACTGCCGTAGTCTTTACATGAGCTTGCTAAACAACGTTCAAATCGCTAAAAATACACCACTTGCCAGCCTTTACTTTGATAGCAAGTTGAAAGACTTCCTTGTAAGAGCATATCAAATTGTTTGGCTCGATCTTGAAAACACAGTAATCACCAACGACTTGGTAAATTACATTGTAGCAACTGTAAATCAATTCAAAACATTGCCTTTGGACGACAAAGTTATGCTTGTAACTCTTGACCCAAGCAACGATTACTACGGCAACTTTGAAAAATTGTGTCAAAAAGTGCTTAACACAGCAGTTTTCCCAATTGCTCAAAAGTTGATCAATATCGAACAAATGTACCTTGGCTACCAAGCAGGTAACACCGAAATTACTATCCAAAACTTGACAAATGCAATGGCAGAAATCACAGAAATGAAAAATGCATTGCAAGGCACAGACGTAGGCAACTTTGACTCGATGTTGAAGGAAATGTACAACTACTACTTTACAGTAATTGGCAAACTACAAGAAGCATAATTGGTAAATAAAAAAACTCCACCCAGGTGGAGTTTTTTTGTTTGTTGTTTTTAAAAACCATATTGACAAACACGCATATTTTTACTAAAATTGTAGTAGTACAAATAGGAGAAAACGCTATGAAATACGTTGTAGTTACAGGTGCAAATGGTGGCATGGGCAAGGCAGTAGTAGACAAGCTTGCAAGCCAAGGCTACTTTGTGTTTGCACTAGATTTGCAGGCAGGCGAGCCACAAGCAAACGTCTTGCCAATTGCTGTGGACGTCACAAACCAAGATAGTATCGCAAGCGCAGTAGAAACGGTCAAGCAATACACGCAAAGCCTATATGCAGTAGTGCACTTTGCAGGTATCTACAGGATGGATTCGCTTGTAGAAATGGCAGAAAACAACTTTACTGGCATATTTGACGTCAACGTGTTTGGTTGCTATCGTATCAACAAGGCGTTTTTGCCACTTTTGCACAAGGGGAGCAAAGTAGTGATTACAACAAGCGAACTTGCGCCACTTGATCCATTGCCGTTTACCGGCATATATGCTATCACCAAGGCAACGCTAGAAAAATACGCCTTTTCGCTTCGTATGGAGTTGCAACTGCTTGGCGTAAATGTTGTTGTGTTGCGACCAGGTGCAGTCAAGACGGATATGCTAGGCGCATCAACCAGCCAACTAGACCAATTTGTTGCTAGCACCCAGCTTTACAGTTGCAATGCAACACGCTTCAAAAAAATTGTAGATAAGGTAGAGACACGCAACGTATCACCACAAAAGGTGGCAAAAAAGACGGCAAAGATACTATCCAAGCGTCGCCCACGCTACGTGTACAAACTAAATCGCAATCCATTGCTTTTGATGCTAAACGCCCTTCCAGATAGGTGGCAAATGGCCATCATCAAAGGAATATTGAAGTAGTAGTGACAAAATTGCGGATAGATTGCGTAAAATCAACAAAACGATAACGGCTCTTCCGCTTATATTGTAATTGTTTTTTGTAAAATTGATATACCAACAAAGGAGATACAGCTATGGATTGGAACAGAACTTTTAGAGAATACGTAAACATGGACCCAAGCTTGTTGTACAACATTGCAACAAACAGCGCTGACGAAATTCAGTACACACTAGAAGTGTACTTTGGTTACAGCCGTTCCAAAAGATTTACTACGCAAATTTTTGCAAGCTTCGCTTCAGCGGATAACCGCACAACACAAAAGGAATACGACTTGTTTAGAAGAGTAACGGACACTTTGTTTGACGAGTACTACAGCTACAGCGAGTTTTGCGATATCGTAAACGAATCTTACGACTGCGACTACGTCAAGTCGGTTATGCCAATTGCGCGTCAAAACGACGATTTGCGTGACGCCATCATCCGTTTGGGACTAGCAATGTGCGCTATCGACGATACTATCACAGCAGCAGAGCAAAACTTTGTTGCTTGGTTTGGAGAGTAACAACAATATCAAGGCCACCTGTTTGGTGGCTTTTTCTTTTTTGCGTTGACAAAAAGGTGGTTATGGAGTATAATTTAACAAATGAAAGTGTGCCG
>JAZQUN010000099.1:0-5026 GCA_045631385.1 Clostridia bacterium | reverse complement strand
TTGCCACCACGCTCTACCGTTGGTCAAATCATCGGCGAAGCAGTTAAGGTACACGGAATTGTTCCAAACGAAGAAGTGCGTGATTACGTAATTTCTATCATGAAGAAGTGCGGCTTGCAAGAGTTTCACTACGACCGTTTTCCACACGAATTTTCTGGTGGTCAACGTCAACGTATCTGTATTGCTCGTGCTTTGGCAGTTAAGCCAACGTTCGTTGTTTGTGACGAGCCAGTATCTGCGCTAGACGTATCAATTCAAGCGCAAATCGTCAACTTGTTTAAGGAACTTCAACAACAAGACGAGTTGACATATATGTTTATTTCTCACGACTTGTCAGTAGTAGAGCACATTTCGTCTCACGTAGGCGTAATGTACCTAGGCAACATGATGGAAATGGCAGAAAAGACCGAGTTGTTCTCCAACCCAATGCACCCATATACTCAAGCATTGCTTTCTGCTGTACCAGTTCCAGATCCACACTACAAAAGCAACCGTATCATTTTGCAAGGCGATATTCCAAGCCCTATCAACCCACCAAAGGGATGCAAATTCCACACGCGTTGTAGCAAGTGCATGGAAGTGTGTAAGTACGTTACACCTAGCCTAAACGACGCAGGTAACGGTCACCACGTTGCTTGCCACTTGTACGCTACCGAAGCTGAAAAAGCTATCTTGGCAGAACAAGTAGAAAACATCAAGGCAGAAATTGCACAAGCCGAAGCCGAAGCACAACAAAAGGCAAAAGGCAAAAAACAAAAGTAACAACACCAGCAACTACGCAGTAGCAATCCCTGCTGTGTAGCAAGGTGAAAATAGGTAACCTATGAAAAGAAAACAACAACCCTACTACGATGACGGCAGAACTATCGTTGACATGAACGTCGAAGGTATGCCTTGGTACGACCCACATCGTAGCGAGAAAAAAGACAAAAAAGATAAAGACAAGCCTACCCGTAAGGAGAAGCGTGCAATGATTTTGGGCGCATACAAGGCGTATTTGCCTATGCTGTTGATATCTGCAGGAAGTCTTACGGTTGTAGCAATTTTGATGTATCTTTGGTTACAGTAAGCAAAAAACTCGTAGTTTTCACTACGGGTTTTGCTACTAATAGCAACAATTTAATTTGTTAAAGCAACAATAATTTAAGAGAGATTATTTGTTATGGATAAAATTAGTGTAGAAAAAAAGTGGAATAAACTTTGGCAAGAAAACCAAGTTTACAAATTTGACAAAAACAACGTAGAAAACAAACACTACGTTTTGGAAATGTTTTCCTATCCAAGTGGCTCACGTTTGCACATTGGTCACTGGTACAACTACGCCCTTTCCGACAGCTACGCACGTTACAAGGTGATGAAGGGCGCAAACGTATTTCAACCAATGGGCTTTGACGCATTTGGTTTGCCAGCGGAAAACTTTGCTATCAAAAGCGGTATTCACCCAGAAGATAGCACTCTTAAAAACATCGCCGTAATGGAAGAGCAACTAAAAAACATTGGCGCTATTTTTGACTGGGATGCAGAGATTAAGACGTGTATGCCAGATTACTACAAATGGACACAATGGATTTTCTGCCAACTTTACAAGCACGGTTTGGCATATCGCAAAAAAGCACCTGTAAACTGGTGCGAACACTGCAACACCGTACTTGCCAACGAGCAAGTAGTAGACGGCCGTTGCGAAAGATGCGACAACCAAGTAATCAAAAAGGACTTGACACAATGGTTCTTTAAGATTACTAACTACGCTGAAGAGCTTTTGACAGGACTAGACAACCTTGATTGGCCAGAAAAAACCAAAGCAATGCAACGCAACTGGATCGGCAAATCCCAAGGTGGCGAAATCGAGTTTGCATTAACAACGGGACAAACTTTCCGCGTGTTTACAACTCGTGCAGATACTTTGTACGGGTGCAGCTACGTTGTGCTTGCTCCAGAGCACGAACTTGTAAAAACAATTACAACTGAAGCTCAACGCCAAGCTGTTCAAGACTACTGCGACGAAGTTGCAAAAATCAACGAAATCGAGCGTCTATCTACAGCAAAGGAAAAGACCGGCGTGTTTACTGGCGCGTATGCTATCAACCCTATCAATGGCAAGCAAGTTGAAGTGTGGATCGGCGACTACGTACTAGCAAGCTACGGCACAGGTGCAGTAATGGGCGTACCATCTCACGATGCGCGCGACTTTGACTTTGCAACCAAGTACGGCCTAGAAATTACACGTGTAATCAAGGCTGCTGATGGCAGCGACGATTCGCTTCCATATTGCGAAGATGGTGTGATGGTAAACAGCGACAAATTTGACGGCTTGACGTCTGCCGAAGGTAGACTTGCTGTTATTGCCGAGCTAGAAAAGCAAGGCAAAGGCAAGCTTACAACCAACTACCGTTTGCGCGACTGGTTGGTATCTCGTCAACGTTACTGGGGCGCTCCTATCCCTGTAATTTACTGTCCACATTGCGGTGAAGTGCTTGATGAAAATTTGCCTGTTAAATTGCCTTACGACGTCGATTTCCGTCCAGACGGTACAAGTCCTTTGGCAAGACATAACGGCTTTGTAAACGACGTTAAATGCCCTAAATGCGGTGCTGATGCCAAGCGTGAAGTAGATACGCTAGATACATTTGTTTGCAGCAGCTGGTACTTCTTGCGTTACCCAGATAACACCAACGAAAACGAACCTTTCAATACCGAGTGGATCGACAAAATGTTGCCTGTAGACAAGTACGTTGGCGGTGCAGAACACGCCTGCATGCACTTGTTGTACTCACGCTTTATCACCAAGGCGTTGCGTGATATGGGTTACCTTCACTTTGACGAGCCATTTAAGTCGCTTGTTCACCAAGGCATTATTCTTGGTCCAGACGGCAACCGCATGAGCAAATCACGTGGCAACGTTGTAAGCCCAGATGCATACGTAGGCGAGTACGGCTCTGACGTGTTTAGATGCTACTTGGCATTTGGCTTTAAGTACATCGAGGGCGGTCCATGGTCGGAAGATGGCATCAAGGCTATCAACAAATGGCTAGACCGTGCAGAGCGCTACGTTTTGGCTGCGTTTGAAAACTACCCAACTACAGACAACTTCGGTGCTGACGAACAACAACTAAACGTAGTACGCAACAACACTATCAAAAGCGTTGATGCCGACTACGAATTGTTCTCCTTCAATACAGCAGTTGCTCGTATGATGGAGCTTGTCAACGCAATGGCAAAGTACGACCAAATACCAAGCAAAAATGCAAAGCTTTACCAAGATGCAGCACTTGATTTGCTAAAAATGCTTGCTCCACTTGCCCCACACTTTGCAGAAGAGCTTTGGCAACAAGTTGGCCAAACAGGCTCTATTGTAAAACAAACTTTCCCAACCTTTGACGAAAAGGCATTGAAACTAAACACAGTAGAAGTGTTGGTACAAATCAACAGCAGACCAAAGCTTCGTCTAAACGTAGACAGCAGTTTGGATCGTGCTGGTTTGGAACAATTTGTTTTGGGCGAAAGCCAAGTGGTAGCTTTGCTAGAAGGCAAGCCTATCAAAAAGGCAATCGTTGTCCCAGGCAAACTAGTAAACTTGATTATTTAATTGAAAAAAGCGAAAGTGAAAAACTTTCGCTTTTTTGATTTTATTTGCCTATTGACAAAGGGTGATATACAGTGTAAACTAGTAGTAGGAGGACAATGCCAATGAAAATTGTTATTCGCAACTCTACGTTTGAAACCAACAGTTCGTCGCATCACACGTTGATACTTACCAACGAGCAAAACTACAAGGCGGATTTGTCTAAAATGACAGCCCAAATGAAAAGAGACTGCTGTTGGGGTGGTCCGCACGATGCCCTTTCTACAGTAGAAGACAAGGCGTTGTTTTTGGGTGGACTTTTCGATTGTGACTGGAAGCAGTACGGCTTGATGGGTGGCGAGTATCAAGTGTTTATCAAGCTGCTACAAGACAAGGCATCGCCCGAATTGGTGGAAAAGGTAAAGGCTAATCGCACTGCTTTCAAAGAAGGAAACCTAGGCGAGCCTGCTTGCAACGACTACTTCCGTCAAGGCGAATTGTGGGATTGCACCTGCCCATTTAGCAAGGTGTTTAGAGACTATTTTCAAGTTCGCATAGACCCGTATGCCATTATTGGTGGCATGAGCAAGGGCGAAGACTTCTACGCCAAGGCAAAATCCGAGCAAGATGCAAAGACAGACGAACTTTACCGCAAGCTAGATGAGTTTATTTTTGGCGATGGACTGATAGTTCCTTATGAATACTTGTAAAACTATTTTGGCGCACTACGTCAACGGCAACTACCAAGTGTGTTTGTTTGATGACGGCACAAAGGTGCGCTTTACTAATGACAACCACTTTTGTGCGACTTTCCCGGAAAGCATAGACGTCAAGATTACAAACTTTTGCGATGCAAATTGCCCAATGTGTCACGAAGATTCGTCTACTAGTGGTGAGCACGGCAACTTGTCGCATCCGTTTTTTGATAGCTTGACTGCGGGGACAGAGTTGGCTTTGGGTGGCGGAAATCCACTAGACCATCCACAGCTGGTAGACTTTTTGCAACGCATCAAGGCACAAGGAGTGGTATGCAACTTGACGGTTAATCAACGCCACTTTGCACAGCAACGACAGTTGCTAGACCGTCTTTGTCGCGAAAAACTTGTTAGTGGTGTTGGCATTTCGATGCTAAACGACACCAACCTTGCTAGCGTCATCAACTTTGCAAACGCCTATCCGCATTGCGTAATTCACCTAATTGCAGGGGTAGCGTCGTCTAATTTGTGGCAAAAACTAGCAAACAATGGACTAAAAGTGCTTATTTTGGGTTACAAAGACTTTGGCCGTGGCAAGCACTATTACAACAAAAACGTGCAGCACAGCCTAGAGTGGTTGCAAGCCAACGTGTTGGACGTCGCCAAGGGCTTTGCTTCTATTTCCTTTGATAACCTTGCCATCGAGCAACTACAAATCAAGCAACAACTAGATAGCAATTTCTACAACCAACACTACATGGGCGACGAC
>JAZQUN010000098.1:0-13517 GCA_045631385.1 Clostridia bacterium | reverse complement strand
GGCTACGATCCGACTTCCAAACAACATACGTGTACCTGTACCAATGTTAAGTACTTCGCTACCCTTTAGGTATTGAACCGTACCAAGTTCCCACTCGGATGCGTTTGCGCGGTCTTGTGCGTTGTGTGGATCGTTGTAGTTACGGAGACCACTGCTACTGCTATCTGGGCTGTTGCCTGCGTTCCAGTCGGTACCACGGCTGTGGCTAAATTGGTTGTTGCCCATGTACAAGATAGCGTGGCCACGCAAGTTATCTTCGGAGTAACCTGGCACCCAACTTGCTGTTCCGTGACGGTAAACAAGGATATCGCCTGGTTGCAAAAGAGCTTTTAGCTCGGCAAGCATTGCCTTTTGTTCGTCTTCTGTTTTGTAATCCATTGCTTCCCAGTAACCAACTACGTCGGCGTAGCCTTCGACACCTTCGTACGTCTTAGCGTAAAGTGTGTAGTTTTTGGTGTTTTGGAAATACTCTGTTGGGATAGCGTCAATGCCAAAAGCATTGGAGTATACGCTTGTTACGTAGCTAGAGCAGTCAAATCTGCCAAGCTCTTGTGCTGTTGCTTCTTCTGGAGTAGCAAACGTCATACGGCGAGAACTGTATTGGTCGTACTCTAGTTGACCACCTTGACGAAGGTAAGCTTCTGCCATTTCCATAACAATTTGTTGGTCAGTTGTAATTTCTAGAATGTCTGCGCTAGTAATCTCTGTCTTGAGCCACTTTGCTTCCAAAACTGTTACTTGGTAGTTGTATCTGTTGATACCTGTAAGTACGCAAATGATATCTACGTCTTTTGTAGATTTCATGCTTGGACCAGCGTTGTTTTCCCAAGTAGAACCACTAAAGTAGTTATCCCATGCGCTACCGATGTTTGCTACAAGAGCGTTTTCTCTAAAGCCTACTGCACGTGTGCCGTCTGGCTTGATGTCGGATGCGCCGGATACACCTGTGTAAACCATGTGTGGACGGTACAATGTTACGTTACCGTTAGAGTCTTGTGCGCGGAATCTGTTTAGGCAAACAGTACCCTTGATGCGAATGTAGCTGTACATTTGGATTGTATCTGCCTTGAAGAAAGCTTCCCAATCAGACCATTCATCCAAAGTAACAACACTGTCAAGAGCGTAGTTTACAATGTTATCCTTGGATACAACTGTATCAAGAATTTGGCTAGAGTTAAGTTGGTTAAACTCTAGGTATTTTTTGTTACGAGTTTCGTTGTTAGCTTCGTCTGTTTCGCTGTAAACGTATGTGTTTACTACCAAAGTTGCGTAAATACGAACCTTGTCACCCTTGTCGTAACCAATGTTTGGCCATGTGCCGTAGCTATCAGGCATGCCTTGAATAGCAATTAGGTTGTCGTTGGATGGGTCTTTGATAAGTACTTCTCTTTGGTAACCGTGACCTTCGTCCGATACGCCTACAAACAAACCTTCTACGTAGATAAGAGTGCCGTTGTCTACCACAGTAAGAGCATCAGTAACGCTCAAGATTGCGCCACTAACTTCTTCTACAGTAATTTCAATAACAGCCGTCTTGCCTTCGTAAGATACGGTAACTGTTGTGTCGCCAACTGCCAAAGTTGTTTTGTCAAATGTAACAAGTGCCGTTACGTCCGCAGTTGTATCGTTTGTGCCTGTTGCTGTAACAACAAGACCTTTAGGGTCAAACGTTGTGCCTGATACGTAGCCTGTCTTGTTTGGCAAAGATGTAATTGCAATGGATGCAACTGCAACTTTTTCCGTATGGCGTGTTTCTTCTTGTGTACAACCGTTGCCACCTTGACATACGCGGTATTCTACGCCTTCTGCAAGTACTGTAGGAAGACTGCGAGTTTGCCAACTGTCAGCAAAGCTGTGTTGGTGAACAGTAATTTCTACCGTTGCTGTCTTTCCGCCAAAAGATACTGTAACTGCTGTATCGGATACGGCAAGAGTTGTCTTGTCGTACTCTACAAAGCTTGTTACTGCTACCGAGCTGCCGTCAACACCTGTTGCAACAACTTGGATGCCTGTTGCGTCAAAAGTTTCGCCTGCTTGGTAATATACCTTGCTTGGTTGTGTTGTAATTGCGATAGATGCCACTGCAACAGGTTCTACTGTGCGAGTTTCTCTTTCGTTACACGTTTCGTCTGTACAAACGCGGTATTCTGCACCAGCTTGAAGCATAGTTGCTTGTGTTTGAACGATCCATTCGCCTTCAAACGTGTGTTGGTGAACAGGAATATCCTCGATTTTTACGTAGTTACATACGCGGCAAGTGTACGACAATTTTGTACCGTCAGCGTTTTGTACGCCAGCTCCAAAGCTGTGTTCTTCCACTAAAGCCTTTTCGTCGTGATCGCAAGTTGCTGCATGCCAGTGATGAGTTTCGTCAGCCGTCCACTCTGTTTGGAATGCGTGAGTGTGTCCACACGCTACCAAAGATAGAACCAAAACCAAAGCCAACACTGCCAAAAGCAAAGCTTTTACGTTTTTTCTCATAAGGTTTCTCCTTAAATTTTATTTCAGCCTAAATATTTTATTAAATATTTTACCGTTTGTCAATAGCAAACTGAAAAATTAGGTGTTTTTATTTAATCATCACGTCGTTTTTGCTAAAAATTTTTTGTGAAATAAAAAAACACGCCCTTGTGTTAAGAGCGTGTCTTGTGTTTGGCCTTTATTTTACCACTGTTGATGGACGAATTACGGCAAATCTGTCGTACGAAATTAGTTGAGCAAGTACCGTATCCAAAACATAGTAGCTACCACTCTTGTAGTACGTTTCGTTGCTTGCATCCACAATTTGGCAAACGTCCGTTGTGCTGTAAATTACTGCAAGCATGCCGTCGCCCAAGTAAATTGCAGTCATACTCATGCTGCCCTTTTCTGCAACGATTACGTCGCCCACAGCCATGTTTGCTTTTTCTACCAAGCGAACACGGGCTACGTCTTTTTGCCAGCCGGATATTACGTCTAGTCCGCCATACAAATAGCTTGCTACCATTTGAGAAACTTCGGTATCGGTACGTTTTTGGTACGACGTGGAGTCAAGTATATCCGTTAGAGTGCCGTTTACCGTTGTGTAGTCAAACAAGGTCACTCCCAATGCTTGGCTGTAAACGGTTTTTACAAAATCGATTGGGTTTTCAAAATTGGAGCCATCCGTACCGTAGTTGCGTGCGATGGTTGCAATTTGTTGCATTTGCTCGGCAGTCGTGTAAGAAATTGTGTTGTAGATGGTGTTTAGACCAACTCCGTTTACCTTACCACCACTTACCACGGCTGCTTGGCTTTCGTTGGCAGAAACCTTAACTGTATAGCTAACGTTTACCGTGCTATTTTTAGCAATGTCCCCCATCCAAACGATTTTACCTGATGACAAACTTACGCCGTCTTGTGAGTTGACAAACGTGCAGTATTGTGGCAAATCTTCTTTAAAATTTACTCCTGTAAGGTCGACATTGGAAGTATTTTCCAAACGAACTGTGTATGTTACTACGTCGTTGTTGTAAATGGTATTGTATGCACCTACACTAACGGATTTTTCCATATCCAATCCCTGGATACTCATGCGCTTTTCTGATTCAGCTGTTGGGACAAGTCCGCGAGCAATTGGTCTCAACACGCAAAAGCTAAAGGTAGAGTCTGATTCTGTTTTATAAAACAAGTATCTCTTTGGAGTGCTACTCTTTGGAGTAAACACCGCATCGGCAGATAGATACTGCACTGTGCCTTCTTGCACTTCGCCGCTTGTCTTTTTGTCGTAGCTTTGTGTTGGATCACTTGCGTGGCTGTAATCGGTGCCCGTGCTATGCAAAAAGTAGTTGTTGCCCATGTACACCATTACGTGTCCGCTTGTGCCGCTTGTTTTGCCGTGACGGTAAACCACACAGTCTCCCACTTGAAGATTTGCTCGTATTTGATCGAGCAACGCTTGTTGCTCCTCTTCAGTAGTGTAATCTTTGTTTTCCCAGTATCCCACTACGTCTGCAGCCTTACCAACGTTGTTTTTAGCGTAACTGTCGTAGTTTGCTGTACTTGGAGAAGCGCCGTTTGTCAAGATGTTTTCACCAAACGCTTCGTAGTAGACGGTGTTTGCATAGCTACTGCAGTCTAGTACAAGTACGTCTTGCTCGGTTGCATCTTCTGGCGAAGAGTTTGGTTCTCTTCTGTTATTTTTTTGGTTGTATTTAGCTTGGTTGCCTTGACGGTGAAAAGCATGTGCCACTTCGTATACTACTTGCTGTGAAGTGTATTCAAAAGGCGTTGGTTCACTTGCCGTTACCCAATCTGCACAAAGCACTGTTAGTTGATAGTTTACGCTGTTTGTACATGTAACAATGGCTGTAATTTCTACTTGCTTTTCATATCCAGGGAAGTTTTTGCTTGGACAATCTTCTGGGTAACAAAAGTAATCTCTCCAGTTTTCGCCAAGGTTAGCTTCAATTACGTTTTGTCTAAAACCAAGGGCACGCTTTCCATCTGGTTTGATACCTTCTAGGTTGGTACCAGCACCGTTTGCTGTTACACGTATGATAGCAACGCCATCATTTGCCACATATGTATTTAGATAAACTTTTCCTGTTATTTTGATATACGTATATGCTTGTATTGTTGTTGGATCAAACAATTGTTTCCATTCGTACCAATCTTCTAGCTCTACAACTTGGTCAAACTTGTAATTGATTTTGTTGTTTTGCGATACAATTGTTTGATTGATATCCTGTGGGTTTTTTTCTTGATCAAACTCAAACAAAATCTTGTTTTGAGTGTTGCTTACGCCTGCTTGGTAAACTTCTTTTACTAGCTTGCCGTAAAGTCTTACCAAATCGCCATATTGGTATCCAACGTTTGGGAAGGTGCCGTAGTTGTCAGTAAATCCTTGCACAGCAATTACGTCATCAGAGTTGATATCTTTTAGCAAAAACTCTTTTGTCAGGCCGTAACCTTCATCGGCAATGCCTACAAAGTAACCTTCAAGCAAAATAGTGTCAGCGTATTCTTCACCAAGTCGAGCTTCACTTACCGAAGTTACAATTTGTATTTGTATTTCAGCATTTTGCTCTGCGTAACTTACGACAACAATTCCGTCTGTGGAAGTTAGTGTTGTTTTGTCAAAAACAACCAACTCAGTAACGTCTGCGGTTGAGCCATCTACGCCTGTTGCGGTTACAACAATTCCCGTTGAGTCAAAGCTTTCGCCAACGTGGTAAAGTAGTTTTGTTGGCAAATTTGTTACCGCAATTGATGCTACAGCCACACGTTGAACCGTGCGTGTTTCCACCAAAATGCAGTTTTCATCGGTACAGTTGCGATACTCGATACCTTCTTCCAAAATGGTAGAAGCTTTATCTGTCAACCAGTCTCCTTCAAAAGTGCACGTGTGGACTGGTTTTGTTACCGTATTTTCATATTGACAGGTTTTGCAGGTGTAAACAATAGTTGTTTCATTTTCCACGCCGCCGTCAAAGTCGTGCTCGCCTAGATTTGCGACAACGTCGTGTTCGCAAGTTGCATTGTGCCAGTGATGTGTTGGGTTAGTACTCCAACTTTGGTCAAAAGCGTGTTCGTGCGGTTGCGTGCAACCACAAACAACTGCTGCAACCAACAAAACAACAAATAAAAGCAATAGTTTCTTTTTCATATTGATTACCTATGATAGATTTTGTCTCTAATATCCTTTACTTGTGCAGCAATGGATGGGTTTGTTTTGATTTCTTCACTAATTTTATCACGCGCGTGCATAACGGTTGTGTGATCTCTACCGCCAAAGTACTCGCCAATAGACATAAGTGGCATGCTTAAAATATCTGTGATGATATAAATACACACTTGACGTGGAACAACAATTTCTTTATTACGCTTTTTTCCAAGCAAAGCTGCTTTGTCTACCTTGTAGTACTCGCACGTAGCGTCAACAATGTTGTCCATTGTAACCATTTCTTTACTGCTGTCGGTGTAGTCCTTCAAGGCGTCGTTTACAATATCCATATTGTTGCAGTCGCCGCCAACCAAACTTGCAAAGCTGATGATACGTGTCAAAACACCTTCCATTTCACGAATGTTTGTGGTTATTTTTTCCGCGATCATATTTAGAACTTCCATATTTACAAATTGCTTACGTGCAATACACTTCTTTTGCAAAATTGCAATACGGGTTTCTAGGTTTGGTGGTTGAATATCTGCAATGATACCCATAGAAAATCTTGTTTTCAAACGCTCTGCAATATTGATTTCTTTTGGTGGGCGGTCAGAACAAATAATAATTTGCTTTTCTGCTAAGTACAATTCGTTAAATACGTTGAAAAACTCTTCTTGAGTACCTTCTTTACCTGCCAAAGACTGAATATCGTCTATCATCAATACGTCAACGTTGCGGTATTTTTTTCTAAACTTGCGTTTTGCATTTTGATCTTCGCCACGAACAACTTCTATCATTTCGTTAGTAAATGCTTCACAAGATACGTACAAAGTCTTTTTGTCAGGCATCATTTTGTTTACAGCATTACCAATAGCGTGCAAAAGGTGAGTTTTACCAAGTCCTACACCACCCCAAATAAATAGTGGGTTGTATTGCTTACCTGGGTTTTCTGCAACGGCACAGCTAACGGCGTAGGCATATTCGTTACTTTTGCCTACGACAAAGTTTTCAAAGCTGTACTCTGATTTGAATTGCTTTTCTTCTTCGGTATTTTTAACAAAATTGTCGTTTACTGGGATATCCACTTCCTTTTCGACAGGAGCAAGGTTAGGGATATCTGTTTCTGTGATAATTTCAACGTCAATCAAGCTTGGGAAAACCGAGTTTGTTGCCTTTTTGATAAATTCTTTGTATTTTTGATCAATAATATTTTTGATAGAGTTGCTTGTAGAAAGCAAAACAAGTCTATCTTTGTAAATTCCTACAGGCGAAAGGGATTTGATATACGCGTCGTATACCAAAGTTGGCACTTTAGGCTCTGTTTCTATCAATACGTTGTTCCAAATTTGATTTAGATTAAGCAATGTTAGTTTTTCCTTGTTGTATTTTTTTCTATTATACTTTTTTTTCACAAATTTTGCAAGTTGGTTTAATTAAATATATTTTTTATATTTTTTAAGTCAACAAAATACCTATTTACTATTGTAATTTTTGGCGTTTTGTGGTATAATTAAATAGTTGTAAAACTTGTTGTAAAAGCATCCAAAAAGCAGTTTTCTACATGTTGTTGTAGATAAATATTTGAGTTATCCACAATGTTTATACACAAGTTATTTTACACATAACACAACATTTAGTATCAGTTTGACTGGTTTCAACACAATTTGTGTGTAAAACAGTCAAAAAGGACAAGTTATCAACAAATCCACACAGCCTACTACGACGGCTGCCTTTATATTGGTACTAATCAAACAAACGCAAAGGAGACCCTTATGAAAATTATTGTAAACGGTTTGGATCTAAACGATGCTATCAGCAAGGTAAGTAAGGCATTGCCAGCAAGAGACGTTGCTCAAACACTAGAGTGCATCAAAATTGTTGCTCAAGACGACATGTTGACACTTTTTGCAACAGATAAAGACCTTGCTATTCAAAAGACAATCGATGCTAACGTAGTTGTGGCTGGTTCTTTCTTGATTCCTGGCAAACTATTTGGCGAGTACATCAGAAACATTGCATCCGAAACAGAAATTGCAATGGAGCTAAACGACGAACTTAAGCTAGTAATCAGCTCCGCAAGTAGCGAGTGTTGTATGCAATGCTTCGACGTAGATAGCTACCCAGAAACCGAAGTTGTATCGGATGAAAAGTACTTTGAAGTAGTCGAAAGAGACCTAAAGGAACTTGTTAGTCGCGTTTTGTTTGCAGTAGCAACTGATGATGCAAGACCAATTTTGAAGGGTGTATATCTAGAAGCAAAGCAAGGCACTGTATCCGCAGTAGCAACCGACGGTTACCGTCTAGCAATGGCTAAAAAGCCACTTGTAAACAGTGTTGAACAAATTTCTGCAACAGTACCATCTCGCAGTCTAAACGAACTTGCAAAGCTTTTGTCCGATAGCGACGACACGGTAAAAATTTACATCGAAAGAAACAACATGATGGTTAAGCTAGCAAACACAACACTTATTGCTAGACTACTTACCAACGGTCAATACATCAACTACAACAACTTGATCCCAAGAGAGTTTTTGACAACCCTTATTGTAAATAAGGAAAACTTTGAAAAATCTCTAAACACAGCATCAATCATGTCACGTAGCGACAGAAACAATCTTGTTGTTTTGGATATCGAAGAGTACGCTATGAAGATATCTTCTACAAGCGAATATGGTACAGCAAAGGAAGAAGTTACCGTATCTTTGAGTGGCAGAGACGTAAGATGTAGCTACAATGCAAAGTATATCAACGACTGCTTGAAAGTGCTAAACTGCGAAGCTATCAAGATGCAATTTGCTTTGCACAACAGCTGTGTAATTACAGTCAACAACAGCGATGAAGTTTTGTACTTTATCTTGCCTGTAAAAACTATCAACTAACACAAAAACATGAGGCGTAGCAAGTAAATTGCTGCGCCTTTTTGTTTGCAGTAAAAAAGTGTAAAAAACGCCTAACTATTTTGTTTTTATTATAAATAAAAATAAAAATAAGTAAAAATAACCATAAATTAGCGTCGCTAGTGCTGTAAATACTTGACGACAATGCTTTTTTTTGTTAAAATTGGGTGTCAACATAAAAAAGTATAATGCGGTACTACGCATTTTAATAGGAGGAACAAAAAGTGAAAAGAACTTACCAACCAAAAAAGAGACAAAGAAGCAAAGTGCACGGTTTCAGAGCTAGAATGAAGACAACTGGTGGCAGAAGAGTACTTGCTAGAAGAAGAAACAAGGGTCGTCATCAACTTTCTGCTTAATTAAAGGAGAAGTAATTTGCAAGCAATTTACAGATTGAAAAAAAACTATCAATACAATTACGTTTACAAACATGCGGAAAAGGTATCCGACAAGTTTTTTATTCTGTTGTTTTGCAAAAGTAAAATTAAGCAAAGTAAAGTAGGATTTTCCGTCAGCAAAAAATACGGGTGTGCAGTAGCGCGCAACCGATTGCGTAGGCAAATGAAAAGCGTGGCAAGTCAACTTGCACCACGCTTGACTTGCTATTACAATATTGTAGTAGTGCCAAGGCAAATGCCACCCTACAACTTTTGCGACGTGCAAAAAAGCCTAAATAATCTTTTTGAAAAAGCAGGTCTACTAAATGAACAAGCTAGCGATACTGCTTCTTAAAGCATACAAAGCAACGCTATCAAAAGCTTTGGGCAAAAAGTGTATTTTTACACCAAGCTGTTCGGTGTACTCTATGGAGTGCTACAACAGCTACAACTTTTTTGCTGCAAGCTGGCTTACTTTGAAAAGATTAGTGAGATGTAATCCACGCTCTAAAGGTGGATTTGACCCTGTACCTTACAACAAAAAAGGTAAGGGAAAATGGTTTTTATAAGGAGAAACAATGAATAAAAAAAGACTGTCGGTAATTATACTTACCGTTCTTTTGATTTTGTGTTTGTTTGTTTTTACTGCATGTAACAAGCAACAACAAGTAAACCTAAATGATTACGTTAAAGAAGGCGCAGGAAACCTAAACGTTATTGGTAAGCTTGTAAAGGCTATGCACAATTGGATTGGTAGCTACGGCTGGACGGTTGTTGCATTTACAGTTGCACTAAAAGTTGTAATGATTCCATTTGACTTGTGGCAACGTACATCCACAAAGAAAAATAGTCTAAAGATGGCAAAAATCCAACCATTGTTGGAAAACATCGACAAAAAGTATGGTGCAAACACACAAAAAGCTAATGCTGAAAAACAAAAGCTTTACAAAAAGCAAAGCGTTTCTACTTTGGCTAGCTGTTTGCCAATGATTGTTACGATGGCTATTTTCATCTTTATGTTTAGCGGTCTAAACAACTACGCAACGTACAACAACGTAATGAACTACAACGATTTGTATACTTTCCACAATAGCCAATATAGTGAAGCATTGGAAGATGACAATTTGAAGGTTATTTGGCAACAACAAGTTGATGAAGGTAAATACACTGATAGCTTTGATAGCTACTGCAGAAACGTTGCTGCAACTACTGGTGTAGAAGGTACAGAATACAAAGGTATTGCTAACTACTACGAAACACAAGTAAAAGAAGAGTTTTTGTGGATGCAAAGTATTTGGCAACCAGATACTTGGGATTCCATCATGCCAACGTATGCAAAGTTTACAAAAACAGTTAAGTTGGATAGCAGTTATGCAGAACGTACATACAACCTAATTCGCGAAGAAGTACTTTCTACAGGTACACGTGGCGAAAAGGGTGCATGGAACGGTTTGATGATTTTGCCACTACTATCTGTTGGTTTGTCTTTTGCATCAATGTACATTACACAAGCGATGGAAAAGAAAAACAAAAACGGACAAGAAATAGCACAAACAAGTCAACAAGCACAATCCAACAAGATGATGATGTTTATGATGCCAGCAATGATGGCCATCTTTGGATTTATGTACACAGGTGCGTTTGCCGTATATATGGTATGTAACTATATGCTTACAATATTGTTCTCGGTTGCGTTCAAAAAGCCAATTGAAAACATGGTAGAAAAGCAAATGATAAAAGAAGAGCTTAAAGAAGGATCTTCTAGAGTAAGCTACAAGAGGTAAATATGAAAATAGAAGCAACAGGTAAAACCGTTGACGTTGCTATCGAAAACGCTTTGAAAAAAAGTGGACTTACCATTGACCAAGTAGAAACAGAAGTAGTTTGTGAAGGTGGCTTTTTGAAACAATGTAAAGTTGTTGTAACCAAAAAGCTTACCGAAGGCGAACAAGTAAAGCAATTTTTAGAAACAGTACTAGAAAAAATGGGCTTTACAAAAACCGTCGTAGAAATGACGGAAGATAAAGAAACTGTCTACGTAAACTTGGTAGGCACAGAAAGTGGCGTAATAGGATATCGTGGTGAAGTTTTGGATGCTTTGCAATACTTGAGTAGCCTTGCACTAAACGGCAAGAAAAACTACAAGCGTATTGTATTGGATAGCGAAGGCTACCGTGAAAAGCGCGAAAAAACACTTATTCAACTTGCAAAAAACTTGGAGCAAAAGGTTAAGCGTACAGGTAAGGCTGTAAAACTAGAGCCAATGAACCCATACGAAAGACGTATTATCCACACAGCTTTGCAAGATAGCAAGTATGTATCTACAGAAAGTGATGGCGTAATGAACAACCGTCACGTAGTAATCAGCCCAAAACTAACAAACAACATCTTAAATGCTCCGTCCAACGGCAGAAAAAATCTCAATTTTGTTTATCGGTCTGAAAAGAAAAAAAGAAGATAAATTTCAAGCAAAACACTGCCAAACAAGCAGTGTTTTTGTTTTACAAGGAGTTTTATGGAAACAATAGTTGCTCTTTCTACTCCGGTAGGTAGAAGCGCAGTTGCCGTTATTCGTATGAGTGGCGACGACTGTATATCAATAGCACAACAATTTTTCAAGCCATTTCCTACATGCGCAAATATGCTAAAGGTGGGACGTTTGTACACAGCAAACTTCACCGAGCAAGCAATGTGCGTGTTTTTTAGCGCGCCTCGCTCGTACACGGGCGAAAATATGGTAGAGTTTCATTGCCACGGTGGTGTAGCTATTGCTAGTGCGGTAATTGATACTTGCCTAAAGAATGGCGCACGAATGGCTCAAAACGGTGAGTTTAGTAAACGCGCTTTTATCAACGGCAAGCAAAATCTTACAAATGCCGAAGGTATCATAGAAATGATTGATGCCGAAACAAGCGCTTGTGTAAAAGCAGGTGTAAACTTGCTAGAAAACAAACTTGGAGCTCAAACGGTAGAAATTCAAGATGAGTTGACTGATATAATTGGTCAAACAGAAGTTGCGCTAGACTACCCAGAAGAAGATTTAGAACTCCCTACAATACAACAAACGCAACACAAGTTGCAACAGTCTATATATAAAATAGATAAACTACTTGCCACCGTGCAAGAAGGCAAAATATTGAAGTATGGTATCAACGTTGCCATCATTGGTGAGCCAAACGTTGGTAAAAGCAGTTTGCTTAACGCATTTTTGAATACAGATAGAGCTATTGTTAGCGATATTGCCGGCACAACTCGTGACGTGTTGACAGAAACTGTTGTTTACAAGGATATCAAATTCAACTTTGTAGATACAGCTGGTATTCGCGAAACAGACAACCCTATCGAAGCAGAAGGTATCAAGCGCGCAAACAAAGCTATCGATCAAGCCGACGTAGTTTTGTTTGTTGTAGATGACCAAAACAACCAAGAGCAATTTGAGTGTGATAAAAAGGTTGTAAAGGTTTACAACAAATGTGATACCTACACCACTACTATTGACACAACCGATAGTCAAATTGCTATTAGTGCCAAGTTTAATCAAGGCGTAGACGAATTGAAACAAAAAATCTACGATATGTTTAGTGTTGGTCAAATAGATTTATCCCAAGTAATACTAACCAACGCCCGCCACGTAGACTGCTTAAGCAAAGCAAAGCAAGCCCTAGAGCAAGCCTACGAAAGCAGTTTGTACGACACTTTAGATTGTGTTGCAGTCAAGCTTAAAGAAGCGTGGGATTACCTTGGTGAAATTACAGGAACAAACGCAAGCGAAGAAATTATCAACCGTATTTACAGTAAATTTTGTTTAGGAAAGTAATATGAAACAATACGACGTAGTTGTTGTTGGTGCCGGCCACGCAGGTTGCGAAGCCGCTTTAGCCGCAGCAAGATTAGGACAAAAAACTATTATTTTTGCCACCAGTTTGGATACTGTTGGTTTTTTGGCGTGCAATCCAAGTATTGGTGGTACAGCCAAAGGACAGATGGTAAAGGAAATTGATGCTTTAGGCGGTCAAATGGGACTAAATGCCGACAGAAGCCTACTTCAAATGCGTATGCTAAACAAAGGCAAAGGACCAGCGGTGTACTCTCCACGTGCACAAGTAGACAAGCACGCATACCATCAAAACATGAAAAACACATTGGAGTCACAACCAAACTTGACCGTTCGTCAAGCCGAAGTTGTAAAGGTTACGTGCAACGATGATGGTACTTACTTGGTAGAGACAGCCGTAGGTCTAAATTACTGTGCAAAGGCGGTTATTTTGTGTTGTGGCGTATATCTAAACAGCCGTTGCATAGTTGGTACTCACAGTCAAGACAGCGGTCCAAACGGATTTTTAAACGCAAAGCGATTGACACAAAGTATTATTGATCTTGGCTTTACCGTGCGCCGTTTCAAAACAGGTACACCTGCTCGTGTAAAGGTTAGTAGTATCGATTTTGATAAGATGATCGAGCAAAAAGGTGAAGATGACACCAAGCCATTTTCTCAACTTACCGACAAAATTGATCCAGAAAAACGCAGTTGTTACTTGACGTACTCTACTGATGAGACAAAGCAAATTATTTTGCAAAACAAAACACTAGCGCCAATTTTTAATGGCTCTATTGACGGTG
>JAZQUN010000097.1:0-5161 GCA_045631385.1 Clostridia bacterium | reverse complement strand
GCATCTGTTCTCAACGTAACTTTGTTGGCTGACAACGGCTCGAATGGCGACACTGACAGCGATACTGTTGCTAGCTTTTTTGAAAGCTCCAAGGCGGATAGATTAGCAACACGAAATTATGAAATTGAGCAGCTAAACTCTATCATCGAAATGGAAGGTGATGAATATGCTGACGCTCGTGCTAGTGCTTTGTCTCAAAAGGCTGCTATTGTTGAAGCAATGGAAACCGAAATGCTACTTGAAACTTTGCTTATGGCTCAAGGCTTTTCTGATGTGCTGGTGAGTGTATCTGCATCTGCAGATAATGTAAACGTCATTGTGGACTCTGATGAGTTGACTAGAGAAGACACTGCAAAAATTTACAGTGTAATCACTACAGAAACGGCAATTACGCCTGATTATGTAAAAATTATTGCAATATAGTATTGTAAAATAAATTATTTTGTGATATAATTACTTAAAATATAAGGAGTTATATTATGAAAGTAATTACCGAAAAGGACGAACTTGGAAAAGTTGTTTACGATAGTAAACTTATTAAAGACATTGTAAAATGTAGCTTGGGCGAAGTAAAGGGTGTTGTTACATATCCAGAAAACTCCAAGCAAGAAAATGACAGCATCAAGATTGAACATATCGGTGACGAAATTTACGTCAACGTTTTTGTTAAACTTTTGGCATCCGTAAACGTACACGAAACGGCTAGCCAAATTCAACGTACCATCAAAGATATGGTAGAAAGCACCTATGGATTTAAGGTGCAAATGGTTGACGTACACGTTATTGACGTGCAATTTGAAGAACACTAAAATTTGTAACCCTTTGAGCGCATCAAAGGGTTTGTCGTTTTGAGGTAAAATATGAGAGGATACGCAAGAGAAGTTGCATTTTCTAAAGTTTATCAATATCTTGTAGTTGGTAACGTAGAACAAGATTTTGAACAATTTGATTCAACAAAGCTAGATGACGAAGACGTTGTTTTTGTAAACTCTTTGGTTGACAGCACGCTTAAAAACAAAGAAACCATCGATCAAACTATCGCTGGTCTTTCGCAAAACTTCAAGTTGGAGCGCATTTGTAAGCCTGACTTGGCTGTTTTGGAACTTGCAATAGCTGAAATGACAACAATGGATACACCAAAGCCTGTTGTTGCAAGTCAAGCTGTTGCTATTGCTAAAAAATACTCTACAGACAAGAGCGTTTCGTTTGTAAACGGCATTTTGGCTGCATTTATAAGGAATTGCCAATGAGCGCGCAAATTTTGTACGGCAAGCCCGTTGCTGAGCAAATTAAACAAACCGTTTTGCAAGAGGCTGCTGATCTTGGTAGAAACTTGAAAATTGTTACACTTGGATTTGAAAGTAATTTGGAATGGGGACAATACAGCAAGTCGCTTTGTAAATCTGCACCTAGTTACAATGCTGTTGTAGAAAACAATTATGTGGCTGACGATATTACTCCAGACGAATTTTTTGCAATGCTAGATGGATTTAGTGCCGATGATAGTGTAGACGGCATTTTGGTTCAACAACCATTGCCAAAGGCTTTTAGATTTGCTATCGACCACGTCAACCCTAAAAAAGACATTGACGGCCTTACTGCAAGCAATCTTCAAGCGTTGTTTTGTGCAAAGGAAGTGCTTGTTCCTGCGACACCATTGGCAGTAGTAAAGATTTTGGATTACTACGGAATTGACGTTTCTGGCAAAAATGCTGTTATTATCGGTCGTGGAATTGCTGTTGGCAAGCCATTGTCGTTGCTTATGCTAAATAGAAATGCAACTGTAACCGTTTGTCATACAAAAACAGTGGATATTCCTTCCATTGCAAGAAAGGCTGATTTGCTGGTATCCGCAGTTGGTAAAGGTGGATTAGTTACTGTTGACTACGTAAACGAAAACTCCGTTGTTATTGACGTTGGCTTGTCCTTTGAAAATGGTGTGGCAAGTGGTGACGTAGACTTTGAATCGGTTAGTCAACATTGCAAAGCTGTTTCACCAGTTCCTGGTGGCGTTGGCCCTGTTACTCGTGCGTGTTTGTTTTACAATACGCTTTTAGCATCAAAAAATAAATGATTATTACTGTATCTCAACTTAACAACTACATAAAAGGAACTTTTGATATGGACAGCAACCTCGTGATGCTGTCCGTTTCAGGTGAAGTGACAAATGCAAAGTTGGTGCATAATTGTTGGTACTATACACTAAAAGACGAAAACAGCCAAATTGATTGTTTTTCCTACTTTGCCGACGTGCCCGAAGTGCCTAATGGCATTCAGCTTGTCGCTACTGGTAGTCTAAACTTTTTGACAAAAAGTGGCAAAGTTTCGCTGTTTGTAAAAAAGGTAAAGGTATCCGATAAACTTGGAGAGCAATATCTAAAACTGTTGCAACTTCAAAAGAAATTGCAAGCCGAAGGCTTGTTTGATACCGCTCACAAGCTTGTTGTCCCACAAGGCTGCAAAAAAGTTGGCATTGTAACCAGCAAAACTGGTGCGGTAATCAAGGATATCCAAGACGTAGCATTTAGAAGACAGCCTTACGTTGACTTGATATTGTATCCTGTACACGTTCAAGGGGCGCTAGCAGAAGACGAAATTGTGGCTGCGATTAACTACTTTTCGTTAAGTGACGTGGATGCTGTAATTGTTGCTCGTGGTGGTGGATCTAACGAAGATTTGTCTGTTTTTAACTCGGAAAAAATTGTTCGTGCTGTGTATGACTGTCAAAAACCAACAGTATCTGCAATCGGTCACGGTGTTGACTTTACTCTGACGGACTTTGTTGCCGATAAGCGTGCCGTTACTCCTAGTGAAGCGGCAGAATTTGTCACAATTGATTACTTTGAACAAAAGCAAACATTGCTTGGTGCTGTTGACTTTGCTGCGGCTCGACTAAATACAAGGTTTAATAATGCTAGACAAAAGTGCATAATTGCATCCAACTTGTTGTGTGCTAGTGCATTTGCTAACCTAAACAGACGAAAAACCAAGTTGATTATGCAATTACAAGCCGTTTCAAACACGTTGTCTAGACGTGCTGATGCCGTAACAAGCCAGCTTAAAAGCAAAGTTATGGTGCTTGACGCGTCAAATCCGGCAAAATTGCTTACTAAAGGGTTTGCAGTTGTAGAAAAGGACGGCAAACGTGTCAAAAGTGCAAAATGTTTGCAACCAAACGATACGATTAGCGTTGTGTTTGCTGATGGTAAGGTTGTTGCAAAGGTAGGGGATGAAAAATGAATATTGAAAAATCTATTGAACAACTTAATCTAATTTCGGAAATTGTTTCTAGTGATAACGTATCTTTGGAAGATGCATTGAAAGCATTTGAGGAAGGTGTAAAAATTGCTGAAGAAACCATTAAGCAACTAGAAGAATACAAAGGAAAATTGACCGTTTTGCAAGAAAAGGTTAGTAAAATTGCTGATGAAAATTGATAATAAGTTGATAGAAAACTTAATTGAAAGGTACTTGCCTTTTGGTAGAGACTCGGTTTACGATGCCATGAGATACAGTTTGTTTAGTGGCGGTAAGCGTTTGCGTCCAGTTTTGTTGCTAGAAATGGCAAAATCTCTAGGCGTATACGATGAAAATACTCAAAGGCTGGCTGTAGCGCTAGAAATGGTACATACGTATTCGCTTATTCATGACGATTTGCCATGCATGGATGATGACGATTTTAGACGTGGCAAGCCTTCTTGCCACAAACAATTTGGTCAAGCGCGCGCTGTACTTGCTGGTGATTGCTTGCTTAACTGTGCTATGGAAGTTGCTCTTGCTGGTAGTGTTGACAAAAATTACTTGGACTCTGCTAAACATTTGTTTGCGTGCAGCGGTTACAAAGGTATGATTTTGGGTCAGTCTTTAGATTTGTTTACAAACCCAACTACTGTTGATCAACTTGTGGAAATTGCATCAGGAAAAACGTCTGCATTGTTTAGTGCGGCCATTGTTTGCCCAGCAATTTACGCAGGATTGGAAGAATACCAAATTGGTCTACTTAAAAAGATAGCAAATTTGCTTGGAATCGCTTTTCAAATTGCTGATGATTTGTCTGACGGTGAAGAAAAGTCGTTTTTGGCAGTACTTGGCAAACAAAAGTGTATTGATTTGCTAAACGAATTGTTGACAAATGCAAATATGCTTGTTAATCAACTTGATTTTGATGCAAAAATATTAATAGAATTTGCAAAAACAATACAAAAATGCATATAATTGCATCAATTATTGAAATTGTTGCATTATTATAAATTATGTGATATAATAAAAGTTGTGATTATATCACACTCAACTTAATATAAATATATGGTGGTGCAGTATTCTAGTCAGAAAGTGATGCGAAGAGGACGGGGTTAAAAGATCGTTAAAGAGCACATCGATGAAGTTTCTTGTGTTGGCCTTCGTTGCCCAAACGGGGGCTTATGCTGGAAGTTAAGGATAGTGGGTAAGTTGTAATGGCATACGACCTAATTCCCCATTATCCGTGGAGACTCTACAGGGTGGTTTGTGTAATTGGCAAATTACTCTCTGAGGTTAAACCTGCTATGCGGTGAAGTTGAAAAGCTGTGTACAGAGTAGCTTGTTTTGAGTGAAATTTTGGGAGTAAAGAACGAAGCGCTTTCGTTGGCCGACGGAGTGCAAGATTGCTTTATGAAATGAATTTTGCAAAAGAAACTAAGCGTATCGGTTTCTGTTAAGGAAATCTTCTAGGCTGTATTTAGGCAGATCGGAGATTATAGTACTGACTAAGTGGCGATTCAGTTAAACAAGTGGTGACGCTGTTTACGCAAAACCAAGAGGAAACTGCTTCTTCGGCGACGGGAAGTTTTTGCGTGGGAAATCCTACTGAACCTATGCAGTAAGGTTTATTCGATTTGTCACCACCATATTTTTTATACATTTTAGGAGAAAAAATGAAACGCAGTAGTGATGAATCGGCGCATTTACATAGCGCTGACGAAAACAATATATCTGTAAATAAAAAAGTAAAGGACAAACGCAAAAAGAAGCGTAATTTGTGGCCACTTAAGGCTTTGATTATCTCTTTTGTGTTGGCCGCAGTTGTAAATCTTGGTAGCGAATTGGTGCTAACAGACACTAAACTGTGGAAGTCGGAGGCCAAGCGGTCTTAGGAAGACAAGACCTGATAACAACTCCTTGG
>JAZQUN010000096.1:0-2303 GCA_045631385.1 Clostridia bacterium | reverse complement strand
GTCTTTGCAAATAGTAGTGCTTGTAGATCGTCTACAAATTGTTGACAGTCTCTTGGGAACAACTTTACGCTGTGGTCTGTTGCAAGGTTGCTACCAAGCACACCAAACTTATCGTTGTAACCGCTACCGTCTACCGATGTTGTCAAGATTTCGTCAAGAGAAACAACCTTTTCTGCACCGTTGTCTAGCAAACGTTGCTTTGTTAGTCTACGAGTATGGATATCAGCGGTGATGATGTATTTAGTGTGTTTAAGCATTTCGCATGGGTCGTTAGCAAGGATAATTTCGCAGTTACCACCCATTTGCTTGTAGTAATCAATGTAGTCTACGCCTGTAAACTTGTGTTTAAGGTTAGGGAAAATTGCTCTAAATTCTTCTTCGGTAAACACGTCAGCGTATGGATTGATCTTTTTGTCGTAGATATCTTCCTTGGAGATAAAGCTGTTACCTACTTCGTCTGATGGGTAAGATAGTTGGATAATCAACTTCTTTGCGCCTTTAGCAATACCCTTCAAAATCATAGAGAAACGGTTGCGAGAAAAGATTGGGTTAACCAAACCAATTACGTTGTCGCCAAATTTGTTTTGGATATCAGTAGCAATTTGATCAACTGTAGCGTAGTTACCTTGCGCACGAGCAAGTACAGCTTCTGTAACAGCAATTACGTCTTTGTTGTTTAGTTCAAACGCTTGTGCAGATGCGTTTACAACGCAATCAGCAACAATTTTCACAAGGTCGTCGCCTTGCTTGATGATAGGAGCACGAATACCCCTTGAAATAGTTCCTTGGTAATCCATCTAAAGATACCTCCCATGTGGTAAGTGTCGAAAAAAATCAACACACTATAATTTACCAAATGCAAGCCAATTTGTCAATGCATTTGCAATATCTAACTAATATTTTTTGCAATTTTTTTTACAGAATGCGTCATAGTAATTTTTTTGATTTTATGACAGCCAAGATAAGCAAATTTTATGGATAAATATATTTACATTTATAAAAAAATGTGTTAATATATTGGGTAGGAACTGCACATTAAATAAATATTTAATGAGCAACACATGTATATGGCGTATGGAAACACAGCTTTTACAGTTTAACAAACAACATTTAGACCTTGCAGGGCAAATTATTCAAAGCGGCAAGCTAGTAGCCTTCCCAACTGAAACAGTTTACGGGCTTGGAGCAAACGCATTGGATAAGGATGCAGTGCAAGGAATTTTTGCTGCAAAGGGAAGACCAAGCGACAATCCGCTTATCGTCCACGTAGCAAACGTAAAGCAAATCGACCAAGTTGCTTATTGCGACAGCGAAGATGTCCAAAAGATAATCAACGCTTTTATGCCAGGCAGCTTGACGATAGTTTTGCCAAAGCGCGACGTTGTCCCAACTGTTGTTACAGCAGGGCTCAACACCGTTGCCGTTCGCATGCCAAACAGCAAACAGGCGCTAGAGTTTCTATCCGCATGTCAAGTTCCTGTGGCAGCCCCAAGCGCCAACACGTCTACCAGACCAAGTCCAACCAACTGGCAAACCGTCAACGAAGATATGGCTGGCAAAATCGACGCTATCCTTTGTGGCGACGACTGTGCCGTAGGTATCGAGTCCACCGTACTAGATATGACGCAGCCAACACCAACCGTTTTGCGACCAGGGTATGTAACTCCATCGCAAATAAGCAAGGTACTAGGCAAGCCTGTCAAAGTTGTTACAAACCCAACGGAAAAGGTCAACTCGCCAGGTGTCAAGTACAAACACTACGCACCAAGTTGCGAAATGGTACTCAACACGGACGGTGACGTGCAAAAGGTAATCGATTACTACGACAACCAAGTCTCCCTTGGCAAGCGAGTAGTGATACTTGCCCAACAAACACATCTATACGGTAGTCGCAACGTAATGCCGCTAGGACAAACAGATAGCGACGTTGCACAAGGTTTGTTTGCCAACCTACGCCAATGCGAAAAGGCAAACGACGTAATCATTGCAACCTATTCGTCTGATACAGAGCTTGCTCAAAGCATACTCAACCGCTTGACCAAGTCTGCCGGACAAAAAATATTGTGAGGTAACTATGAAAATTTCTATCGGAAGCGACCATGGTGGCTACCAACTTAAGACAGAAATCAAAAACCACTTGCTTGCACAAGGTCACCAAGTAGTTGACTTTGGCACAAACAGCAACGACAGCTGTGACTATCCAGATTTTGCATATGCAGCAGCAACAGCGCTATCCAAAGGCGAAGTAGACTTTGGCGTAGTAGTATGCACAACAGGTATGGGAGTAAGCATGGTTGCAAACA
>JAZQUN010000095.1:0-1988 GCA_045631385.1 Clostridia bacterium | reverse complement strand
CAAGCATAACGTCTTGGTTAGGATGCTCGGAGCTGGTTTTGGTTACTTCGCACAAAACAAGCGAACCCGCCAAAAACACAAGCATAACACATAAAAACAACGAAACTAGACGCTTGCTCATAGAACTACTCCAAATACGGTAAGCAAAATCACTACTAGCTCTACAATGCCAACAACTACGGCAAGCGATAGGCTTGTTTTTACAACGCCTTGCTTAAACATGTTGTTTGCGATAATACCAGACACGGTGTAGCCTACAAGAGAGACAGCGACACTTGTCAAGTTTGCTGCAAATGCGCCGAATATCAAGTTGAATAACATATGCAACGCCAAACTGATGCCTATCAACAGTGCAAAACGGCGTTTGCCAAAAATAAGGAATCTTTTGGATAGAAGTTTTACCAAATAGTAAGCAGCAACAGCAACCAGCAACGTGTACACCATGCGCAAAGGCTGACCGATGTATGCTACCATAATACCCGGCACGATCAATCCGCCAGGTGTGATATCGGTCAATTCGTAAAATACTATGCTGACTATTACGCCAAGTATCAATAGTTCTGCCATTAAAGTGTTTCTCCGTTGTTTTTGAAATAATCTACTATTTCCATGCCAAAGTGGGCGATATTTCCACAACCAAAAACGTATTTTTCACAAAGTATTTCTTCCGTTTTGGTTATCTTTTGAGTTTCTACGCCACGCTTTGCAAGTTGACTTGCTACGTAGCCTTGGTTAGAGCCGCAAATAAGCACTTTTTTGCACTTCATTTGCGTTATCATTTCGATGTGCTGTTCGATACGAAAAGCTCTATCGGGACGTATGTTGAGCAATACTGTAATTTCTTCGGCAGGATAGCGTTGACAAACGTGGCCGTAAACGACTTGCGTGCTATCTGGGTCATTGACAGAAAAGCCGTTGATAAATACCGTATCACCCACCTTGTAGTCGCTTAATGCGCCTGGGTCGTGAATATAGTTTTTCATGCCTTGGTAAAAGGCTGTTTCATCTAGCCCCAACACCTTGCATACCTGCATTGCACAAGTGATATTTTCAGCAAAAGTGTCAAAGCCTGTAGTATCGTAGCTGCCACTTGCAACAACAACGTCGGCGTGTACTCTTTGCGAAACTTCTTGAAAAACGTCAACAAATTTGTCTTCACCCAACACAAGCGTACCCTTGTTTGGAACTGTGTTAGCAAGAGAATAAGCAATGCTTTTGAGATCGTTGCCCATCACATCCAAATGGTCGGAGCGCACGTTTGTGATCACTACCACATCAGAGTTGAGTATGCGGTGCTCGCAAATATATTGCAACTCTGGATGAACAGCCATACACTCTACAACTAGCGCTTCTGCACCTTGCTTGTTTGCCCAACGCAACGCCTTTTTTTGCTCGCGAATGTTTGCAGGGCCTAGACGCTTGATAGGTTGCGCATCGTTATCTACGCCAATTGTCATTGGTATTGTGCCTGTAGTCTTAGAAAACACCTTGTAGCCACAACCGCGTAAGCCTGCATCTATCAGACGGGTTACCGTGCTTTTGCCACGAATACCATTGACATGCACTACCAACTTGAGCTTTTTGCGCCATTTTTCCATAAGCGCCTTTTCCAAAATTACAAAGCCTAAATATAAAAGGGCAAGACAAAGTAATATCCATGTAATTGTATCGAACATTTCTTTATCCTCCCCTTTTGTATTTGTTAATTTGCAACGCTTTGCCGTGTTTTGCACGGCAAAGCGTTTGCCAAAATAAATATTGAAATTAAGTAAAATTAAGCCTTTTTGTATGTTTCCATGCCTTGTTGCAACAAATCGTTACCAACGCTGTCGTATGTTACGATTGCATAGAAATCTTCTACTTCTAGACGGTGAATAGCTTCTGCACCAAGGTCTTCGTATGTAACTACTTCGCAAGTCTTGATTGTTTCGGAAATAGATGCTGCTGCACCACCGATAGCAGATAGATATACTGCACCATACTTTTGA
>JAZQUN010000094.1:0-4256 GCA_045631385.1 Clostridia bacterium | reverse complement strand
GCCGTTGTTGTTTAGTACGTATTGCAAAATCATCGCTGGCATACCACCTTTTCTACCCATCAAGATTGTGCTACCCTCTAGGTTGGAGTAGTCAAAGTTTTCCATTGGTTTTCTAGCAATCAAAAAGCTTCCGTCTTTGTTGGTAAGTTGCGCAACAATTTTGGGATAGTCGGTCTTGCCCTGCAAATATACGTAAATGGTTGCTTCGCAACCAAGCAATCCAATGTCAGCTTCGTTGGTAAGTAGTGCAGTCATCACGTTGTCCGCTCCGCCGCCATTTGTAAGCTCAATTTCAATTCCTTCTTCTTCAAAGTAGCCCAGTGCCATTGCTAGATACTGTGGAGCATAAAATATGCTGTGAGTAACTTCGTTTACTCTAACAACGTCATTGTTGTCACAGCAACAAGCAACACAGGCAAACGTGCACATCACGGTAGCCAGCAAAAAACACACAATTTTTCTCATAAAATCCCCCTTAAAATAAAATTAGGCATATTACATACTACTAATTTTTTCTAAAAAGTGTGATAAAGTTGTCAAAATGCTTGCCAAAAACTACTCAATTTGATAAAATAAACTAGTAACAACGATTGAAACAAAAGTAGTACAAGCAAAACGACTTTATGAGAGAGCCGACTATGGTGAGAATTCGGCAAAGCAACGCTGTTTGGAAGTAGTTTGTTGAGTTGGCGTGGTGAAAATTGCAGTAGCCCGTCCGGAGTAGCGTCACGTTACAGACGCACGAGCAAGATTATTAATCTTGGAACTTGGGTGGTACCACGAAATTTTTCGTCCCGACTGTATTTTTCAGTCGGGCTTTTTTAATATAAACGGGAGATACAACAATGGAACTAGAAAAAACCTATCAACCTGCACAGTTTGAAAGCGACATCTACAAATGGTGGACAAATCAAGGTTACTTCACACCAGAAGCAAAAATCGGAGCGCCATATTTTTCAATGGTAGCGCCACCACCAAACATCACGGGACAACTTCACCTTGGACACGCACTAGACAACGCTATCCAAGACAGTCTTGTACGTTTCAAGCGCATGCAAGGATTCAATACACTTTGGCTACCTGGCACCGACCACGCTAGTATTGCAACCGAAGTAAAAATTGTCGAAGCACTCAAAAAGCAAGGCATCGAAAAGGCAGATCTAGGCAGAGAAGGCTTTTTGGAACGCGCATGGGAGTGGAAAGAGCAATACGGTGGCCGCATTGTAGAGCAACTTAAGTACTTGGGTAGCAGCTGTGACTGGACACGCTTGGCGTTCACCATGGACGAAAAGTGCAGCAAGGCAGTACGTCACGCCTTTGTCAAGATGTACAACGACGGACTAATTTACCAAGGCAACCGCATCATCAACTGGTGTCCAGAGTGCCAAACAACTTTGTCCGACGTAGAAGTAGAGTACGAAGATCAACCAGGCAACTTCTGGCATTACAGCTACTACACAGTAGACGGCAGTGACAAAGTAACTTTTGCAACCACTCGTCCCGAAACAATGCTAGGCGATACCGCAGTTGCAGTTAATCCAAACGACGAAAGATACGCACACCTAATTGGCAAAAAGGTAGTCGTTCCTTTTGTCAACCGCGAAATCCCAGTCATTGCCGACGAATACGTAGATATGAGCTTTGGTACAGGTGTAGTAAAGATTACACCTGCTCACGATCCTAACGACTTCGAAGTAGGTCTTCGCCACAACTTGCCGGTAATCCGTGTAATGAACGACGACGGCACAATGAACGAGCTAGCAGGCGAGTTTGCCGGACTAGATCGTTACGAATGTCGCAAGCAAATTGTAGCAAAGCTACAAGAAATGGGCAACATGGTAAAAATCGAGCCACACGCTCACAACGTAGGCACTTGCTACCGTTGTCACACAACAATCGAGCCAATCGTATCAAAGCAATGGTTTGTCAAGATGGAAACTCTTGCAAAGCCAGCCATCGAAGTAGTTAAAAACGGCGAAATCACCTTCCACCCAGAGCGTTTTTCCAAGACGTACTTCAACTGGATGGAAAACATCCGTGACTGGTGCATTTCTCGTCAACTTTGGTGGGGACACCGCATCCCAGTTTGGTACTGTGACGAGTGCGGCGAAGTAATTTGCGCAGAAGAAGATCCAACACATTGCACAAAGTGCAACAGTACAAAGCTTCGTCAAGACGAAGACGTACTAGATACATGGTTCAGTAGTGGTTTGTGGCCATTCTCTACACTTGGCTTTACAGATAACCACGACGACTACAAGGCGTTTTTCCCAACAAGCGTATTGTCTTGCGGTTACGACATCATTTTCTTCTGGGTATCTCGTATGATATTCAGCTCGCTTTACAACACAGGCAAAGCACCTTTCAAACACGTATTGATGCACGGCATTGTTCGTGACGAAAAGGGTCGCAAAATGAGTAAATCTCTAGGCAACGGCGTAGATCCAGTAGATTTTATCGAAAAATACGGTGCAGACACCTTGCGTTTTGCACTAGTAAACGGCGTAGCAAACGGTAGCGACCAAAGATTTAGTCAAGACAAGATCGAAGGCACACGCAACTTTATGAACAAAGTGTGGAACGCAAGCCGTTTCGTACTTATGAACTGCCAAGACAAATCTTTGCCAACCATCGACCAAGTATCTTTGACACTTGCAGACAAATGGATTTTGGCTCGTCTAAACAAAACAATTGCAACCGTTACCGAACTTATGGAAAAGTTTGAGCTAGGCATGGCATCACAAGAGTTGTACGACTTTGTATGGACAGAGTTCTGTGACTGGTACATCGAGCTATCCAAACCAGTATTGTACGGCACCGATGAAGACGCGCGTCTAGGCAATTTGGCTGTTTTGACGTACGTTTTGGACAAAATTTTGAAACTTTTGCACCCATTCGTACCTTTCCTTACAGAAAAAATCTATCAAAGCTTGCCAACACACGGCGAAAGCATCATGATCGAAAGCTTCCCAACCGTAGTAGAAGGCTACAACTTTGACAGCGAGTTTGCATTGATGGAAGAAGTAAAGGCGCTCATCAGCAAATTGCGTAACGTTCGTGTAGAGTACGGCGTAATTCCATCCAAGCGTATCAAACTTCACGTAATTGATAAGGTTGGTGGCTTGCAAGAGTGCGCAATCTACCTAGAAAAGCTTGTTGGTTGCGAAAAGATTCAATTCGAAACAGCATCCATCGGTGGCAAAGTAGTAAAAGCAGTGTCTTCCATTGCCGAAGTAGAAATTCCACTAGGCGACTTGGTAGACAAAGACAAAGAACTAGAGCGACTAAATCGTGAACTAAAGAGTTGTCAAAGCGAAATTGCACGTGCAAACGGCAAGTTGAACAACCAAGGCTTTGTAGCAAAAGCGCCTGCTCAACTAATCGAAGCAGAAAAAGCAAAGGTTGCCAAGTTTGTAGAACTAGAAAAACAACTTCTTGCACGTATCGACGAACTAAACGACTAATAGGGGAGCATAAATATGCCATATTCTAAAAGTATAGAAGATTACATCAAAATGTACGAAGCCATGACTATGGAAGAAGTGCATCAAAGAGGCGTGCTAGTCACAAAAGCTATCGTTCGCAACCTAGAGTACTACTTTGGAGTATTCAGCAATGGTGCGCGCAAGCTTGTAGCACCCATCATTTGTGGCTTTTGCGTTGCAGCTATGGACACTAACGGAAGAGTTTTGCCCGAAGGTGAGTACGAATTGTACCGACTTATCATGAGCCAAGTTTTTGGCAAGGAGTACTCTCGTAGCGACTTTGATAGATACACTGAAGAAGCATCTTCGGCAAACTATCTTGACAAAGTAGAAAAGTACTGCAGTAAAAATGCCGATTTGCGCAACAGCATTGTAGAGCTTGGCATCATCGTGGGTTTTGCCGACCGCACCTTGACAAGCAACGAATACAACGTAGTCAAATATATCCGTTCTATCCAAAACAGATGGTAACAATATCAAAGGCGAGAGAAACCCTCTCGCCTTTTTTATATCCCAAAATCAAAATCCCAAACTAATCAACAACGCCTGTTCAATTTGACTCATCACGTTGGGTGGTAATTCGCCAATTTTTTCTTTGATTCGGCTTTTATCTATGGTGCGTATTTGCTCCAGCAAAACCAACGAGTTTTTGGGCAAAACGGTGCTACCCATAGGCAGTTCTATGTGCGTTGGTAGCTTTGCTTTGTCCAGCTTGCTGGTTGTCGCCGCAGCAATGATAGTGGGACTAAATTTGTTTCCAATGTCGTTTTG
>JAZQUN010000093.1:0-2933 GCA_045631385.1 Clostridia bacterium | reverse complement strand
CTAAGACCGCTTGGCCTCCGACTTTGCAACATCCACAAACTGTTGCAAATTTGCAGCTGTGACGTCGTCGACATCAATTACTGCAGCAGTAATATCGCACTGTTGCGCAATCGTTAGTTGATGAGCATCAGACACGGTAGTCATGAAACTTGTATTTTCAAAATCGTGTCTAGTAAAATTGAACTTTTGTTTGTCGATAGACGACCTGTTGAGATTAGTGTTGTACTGACTGACAATTTGTTGCGAAAGCATTTCCAGCACTTCACGACGAAGTGCGTTTAGCATGCTTTTAGCAAGGAAACAGCCTTCATTTTTTGATACTATGTCTGTAGTAGTATAACAGGTATTGCCCGTTTTTGATAATTGCTGGTCAATTTCTGCCGTATTTGTAGGCAAATTGGTTGCAATTTGACAATTTTCTTGAGAATAGGCTGTTACTTGTATCCCGTTGAAATTTGCTACCAAACACGCCTTTTGATGTGGGAATGCGGTAAATTTGAGCGTTACTGGAAGCAACTTTTGAGCAGTTTCTACACGCTTGATTTGGGACAAATCGGTAGTCAAGTAACAACTGTCGCCGCTTTGCAATTTACTTGTAGACGACACTTTTACAACCCTTCCACTTTGAGTTGCCGTAGCAGATCCCACTTCCACTCCACTGCGTAAAACCTTGAAACTATCACCCGTTTCGATATCGAAGTCGGCATGCAAAACTCCGTTTTTGAATTTGCCAGCATATTCGCCGATGTGACCTTGAACATATTGATAGATAACGTTGTCGTTGTTACCATTTAGATAAACGTCGCTCAAATAATCGCCGCGGTTATATACACGCTTTAGACGTGACAAGTGTGTTGAATCATATTTGAAGCCATTGGCAAAAATTTCACTGTAGACGCTTGATGCTTCGCCCGAGTAGGCTGGTCTACGGTTTCTTCCTTCAATTTTGAAGGTGGTTACGCCTGCATTTAACAAGCTTTGCGCCGTAGTTAGACCACACATATCCTTTGGTGATAGCAAATAGCCTTTGTTTAGCTGTTTTCCACCACCATAGCAGGTGTAATACTTGCGACAAGGTTGAGCGCAAAGCCCGCGGTTGCCACTGTTACCACCTACAAAAGAGGACAAAAGGCATTGTCCTGACTGACAAACACACATTGCACCGTGCAAGAAGCTTTCAAGCTTGACATCCACCACTTGTGCTATCTTTTCAATCTGAACCAAAGGCGTTTCACGTGCCAAAACAACGGTCGTAGCACCCAAATTTGCAAGGAATTGTGCGCCATAAACGTCGTGCACGTTAAGTTGAGTACTTGCAACAACTTCCCACTTGCCAGGAAAAGTAGCCGCATACTTGATTAGTGCCAAATCCGTCAAGATTACACCGTCAGCGTTGCTTTGATAGATTGTGTGAAGCATTTGGACAGCATCGTCAAACTCTGCTTGCTTAATTGACGTATTTAGCGTAACGTAAGCCTTTACTCCATACAGGTGACAGTAATTTACCCACGACGAAAGGTTGTCCGACGAAAAATTGTCGGCCTTCATGCGCGCGTTGAACTTGTCTAGTCCAAAATATACCGCGTCTGCGCCGTTTTGCACGGCACAAACTAGCGACTGTTGGTTTCCTGCTGGAGCAAGGACTTGGTATTGTTTCATATTTTATCTCAAAACTGCATTAAATTTGTTGTTAAGTTCTTTTAGACATCTGTTGATTTGCTTTTCTACGTCGGAGTCAGCCAAAGTGCGTTCCTTGTGTCTGAATTGAACGGAAATAGCAATACTCTTTTTGCCTTCGCCAAGCGCTGCAGAGCGATAAACGTCAAACAACGTTGCGCTTTCGCAAAGAGGGCATACTGCTTGGATTGTATCAAGCACTTCTTGTGCTGGAACGTCTTCGTCCACTACCAATGCAAAGTCACGCTCGATGGATGGGAATTTTGCAAATAGTACAAACTTCGGTTGAGTTTGTTTTGCAGCAAACAAAGCATCAAAGTTGATTTCTGCTACAAACACACCTTCACTTACGCCAAAGTTTTTAGCAATTTTTGGGTGAACTTGACCAAACACACCTGCAAAGTTGCCATCAACAACCAAATTTGCAGAAATACCAGGGTGCAAATATGGAACATTTGCTCTTTCTAACTTGATATTGTTTGTAAATACCTTTGCTAGCGACAAAACATCTTGACGGAAAGTATCAAAATTTGTTGCATCACACAACATACAAATACGCTTTTCTTCTACAGGAAGCTCAACTAGTGGCAATGCCTTTGGCAAATACGCCTTGCCGTGCTCAAACAACTTGAAGCCCTTGTTTTTTCTGCTTTGGTTAAGCGCACAACATTGCAACATGTTTGGCAAAAGTGACGTGTTCATCAAGCTCAATTCTTCACCAATTGGATTGATAATCTTGATGTTGTTTTCGATATCTGCGCCATTGGTTGTAAGCTTATCAAACAATGCTTTACCGCCAAATGGGTAGAAAATTGCTTCGTGATAGCCCATTCCACACAAAATGTCGGTGCATTTATCTTGGTAGTTGTGTTCGGCTGTTTTACCGCCATTTGTAATGTGGGATTGTTGCATCAAAGTGCCAACAATGTTGTCGTAACCATACACACGGATAAGTTCTTCGATAATGTCACAGTCACGAGCGATATCATCACGATACGCCGGTACAACACACGTAATTGTTTCGCCGTCAATTTGTGTGGAAATGTTTAGAGACTCTAGGATTTTAACAATGCGGTCATCTGCAATGGTGATACCAAGAAGTTGCTTGATGCGACCTTTGTTGAAAACAACAGTTGTTGTAGATGGAGCTTGAGTTTCAAGACAAATTTTGCCACCGATAACCGTACCACAACCGAGTGATTCGATTAGGTGCAAAGCACGATCTAGTCCTAGATTTGTTGTGTAAGCATCGATAC
>JAZQUN010000092.1:0-2230 GCA_045631385.1 Clostridia bacterium | reverse complement strand
TTTGCTAACATTGCACACGGTTGCAACAGCGTAATTGCTACTCGTATGGCAATGAAACTAGGCGACTACGCCATCACCGAAGCAGGCTTTGGTGCTGATTTGGGTGCAGAAAAATTCCTAGATATCAAATGCCGTTACGCTGGCTTGACACCAAGCGCAGTAGTAATGGTAGCAACAGTACGTGCTCTAAAGATGCACGGTGGCTTGCAAAAGACACAACTTGGCACCGAAGACTTGGTTGCGTTGGAAAAGGGTATTCCAAACCTACTTCGCCACGTATCCAACATCACCAACGTATACAAATTGCCTTGCGTAGTAGCAGTCAACCGTTTCCCAACCGATACCGATGCCGAAATCAACTTGGTAATCGAAAAGTGCAAAGCACTTGGCGTAAACGTAGTACTATCAACCGTTTGGGCTGATGGTGGCAAAGGTGGCGTAGAGCTAGCAAAAGAAGTAGTTCGTCTTTGCGAACAACCAAACGACTTCTCCTTCAGCTACCCACTAGACGTTCCAGTAGCTGAAAAAATCAAGTTGATCGTTCAACGTGTGTACGGTGGTAAGGATGTCAACATTGCTCCAGCCGCAGCAAAAGAAATTGCAAGACTCGAGTCTCTTGGCTACGGCAATCTTCCTGTATGTATGGCAAAGACACAATACAGCTTCTCTGACGACCAAACAAAGCTTGGCGCACCAGAAGACTTTGTAGTCACAGTACGCAACGTCAAGGTATCTGCAGGTGCAGGCTTCATCGTAGCACTAACCGGCGACATCATGACAATGCCTGGTCTACCAAAAGTACCAGCAGCCGAAAAAATCGACGTCGACGAAAACGGCAAAATCAGCGGCTTGTTCTAATACTAAACCAAACAAAAAGGACTTCTCATCCGAGAAGCCCTTTTTTATTTGTAATTAAGATTTTTATTACCACTTTGTTGGTACGTTGTTTACGTAATGCCAGTAGTTTCCGCTATCTGTTGGTTGTATTTCGCTGTAGAAATATACAGTTGCATTATGTAGCGCATCATTACCGTTATTGTCAATATCTATTTTTCTATCCCAGTTGTCTTCCGTACCGCAGTAAAACACATTTTTCAAGTTGTCACAGCCATCAAACGCATATATCTGAATCCACAAAGAGCTTGGTGTCACAACAATGCTTTCAAGGTTTGTAGCATTGCAGAACGCTTTTGAATATATTGAGTCTAGTGTTTCTGGCGCTGTGTAAATAGTGTCAGTTTTGCCTTGTGGGTAACACAACAAACCAGCTGCTGTGTAATCCCAATTACGGTTGTACAATGCACCGTTAACACTTGCGTAATAGGTGCTTGATGGATCAACTTCAATGCTAACTAGACTTTTACAGTTTATTATAGGGCTTGTCTCAATGTGAGTAACGTTTGCGCCAATATTTATGCTAACCAAATTGTCGCAACCATTAAAGGCACCGCTGTGAATGCCTTTTACAAAGTCTGGTACTGTAAAAGCAGTGTCTTTTTTGCCAGCACAATAATTTATCAAAGTTGGGCATTCGATGTCTTTACTATACAAATTGCCGTCAACCGATTTATACGAAGTGTTGTCGGGGTCTACTTCAATGGACGTAAGGTTTTTGCAAGCAGCAAAAGGCACACCATATATAGTCTTTACGCTTTTGCCAATAGTTACTTTTGTTAACTTGCTGTAACCACAAAATGCTCCGCCGTCAATTTCTGTAGCAGTAGTGATATTAATCTCGGTTACAAGCTTGTCGTCAATATACAGCTTGTCGGCAAACTCCAATGGGTTAGAGTACGAGCCGAAAAAGATAATTTGTACCCAGTCGTCAATAGTTCCCAAAAAGGTTACTTTTTTCAAATTAGTGCAGTCAACAAATGCTTGAGGACCGAGAGTATTAACGTCTTTGCCAAGAACAATATTTTTCAGCTTTGTACAGCCAGCAAATACGTAATAGGAAATTTCGTAAACAGGAAGGTCGTTGTAGTTGGTAACTACAATTTCTTCTTCTGTGCAAGTACCCAAGCCAGTAAGAACGTATCCTGTTTCGTCATCGTTAAGTTCAAATTCCAATCCTTCGCTGCTTGTTGAGTAGTCAGGTTTACCACAGCCAACAAAAGCAAAGCTGCTCAAGGCAAGCAAAGTTGCAAGTGCAAGAGCCAACAATTTTGATGTTTTCATAAATTACTCCTAGATTTTATGATATAAACATATTATATCATACCCCCCCCCC
>JAZQUN010000091.1:0-2616 GCA_045631385.1 Clostridia bacterium | reverse complement strand
GTGTATTTGATGGCTTGCTCGCAAACAAGTTCGGTTTCCATGCGTGGAATAAGCGTCCATTCGTTGACGTCAAAATCTCTGCCGTAGAAGTTGGTGTTGCCCATTACGTATTGAAGTGGCTCGCCCTTGTTGCAACGCTGTATCATCTTTAGTACACGGTTTTGCCAGCCGTAAGATATCTCTAAATCATTCGTCAACTTGTCACGCGAAGATAGTTTAAGCGCTTGGCAAAGCATCCAATCTAGGTCGCAACTTTCCATTACGGTGTTGTCGCAAAGTGGGGCTGCCTTTTGTTTGAACTCGCCAACGGTGATAGCGCCTGGGAAGTGGACTTCTTCCATGGACAAATCGGCATCCATTTTTAGTACCATTTCAAATGCTGTGATTGCAACGGCGCACATTTCGTCGTCGGGCTCTCGAGTGGTCATCTTTTGGAATTGTTTGCCAAGCCACTTGAGTGGACGGAACAATACAAAGTCGCTTTTTGCAAGCAACATCAACATTTCGTAGCTGATGGATGCAGTTAGCGGAAGCAGACCAATTTTGATGACGGTACGAAACCAAATTTTGTCAATTAGGGCAACTTCTAGCGCGTTGAAGATGGCTTCGACTGCCACCATCAAAAATACAGATAGCACGATTACAAACACCAAAAAGCTTGTTCCGCAACGGTCGTGGTAGCGACTGCACTTTTGCACGTTTTCTACCGTAAGGGGTAGCTCTGCTTCGTAGCAAGCAATGGTTTTGTGCTCTGCGCCATGGTACATATATACACGACGGATTTCTTTCATGCAGGTGATAGAGCCCATGTATCCGACTAGTACGGCAAGCTTGACTACGCCTTCGATCAAAGAGCGTACCCACTTGACGTCTTGGATATCAAACGCCTTCATTACCCAGGTTGTTAGTTGTGTTGGCAAAAAGATGAAAAGTCCTAGTGCAAGCACTATGCCAAGTAGCATAGATATTGTCATCATGCCACCCATGTTTTCGCCGTCGTCTAGCTCGTCTTGTACAAATACTTCTGCCGACTTTGCGATGGTTTTCATGCCACCTGTAAGAGAAGATACCAAGTTTGCCACGCCACGAATAAATGGAACTTTGGCATACCATGGCTTTTGGGTACAAAGACGTTGGCTTTCTACCAATATATTACCGTTTTCGTCGCGTACTGCAAGTGCTTGACAGGTTGCGCCACGCATCATTACGCCTTCTAAAACGGCTTGTCCACCAATTTTTGTTTTCATAGTTCTCCTTGTTTTTGCTAAAGCAAAAAGTTGTTGTATATTTTATTATAACAAAAAACAGCACCACTTTCAACTGTTTTTGCAAATTTGTGGGAGATTGTATAGGTTTATACTAGTATTCGTAGATAAAAGTTTTGTTTTAAGGCTTTTTCTGCGAATTTTTTGTTTCTGTATTCAGTCGGAAACACCTACTAGCCCGCTCAACGACCGGCTTGTAGTCGTTGCCCCCAGGGAAACAACGGCATTAGCCTTGTAATATAATTTTTACGCCAGATAGGCAAAGGAGAGTAACACTCATGGCAAAAGTAGATCTATTCATGAAAGAAAGCACTTACACGGACAAGCAAGGTCAAGCTCGCAAAAGCATCCAGTTTTATCTTGGATGTGGCAACAGCGTAATTCCTGTTGACGTAACGTACTTCAACAAAAAGGATGCTGCAGGTAACAGCGTCAAAGACGTACAATACCCAGGCAGACGTGAAGTTATGAAGTCATACGCAGACGAGCTTCCAGCGAAATAGGATTGCTATGGAAATACGGTTCGTGTTGCACGAGCCGTATTTTTGCTTATACGGAGTAAACTATGGATTACATTTTATTGACAACGTTAAAAGGTGAACAAGTGCTTGTTAATCTGGCGCACGTTGACTATATCGGCGAACGCAAAAACAAAGAAGGTGTTATTGTTAGATTTGCCGACAGCGACTATATTGAGTGTGTTGACTCTATCCAAAGAATTTGCCGTCACGTTGATTCGGCAATACTTTTGGTGGACAAGTTGATTAAAAAACTTGAAAATATAGTATAAAAGGTATAAAAAGTATAAAATCAAAAATCTATATATACATAGTATATATAAACGCCGCCAAGGGCTTGTCCAGGCGGCGTACAAAAAAGGTATAAAAGGTATAAAAATTAGGGGGTAAACTTATGAATAAATATCACATTATCATTTACACAGATGCAAATTTAGACGATAGACTTCAAGAAATGTTTTATGGTGTAACAACCTTTAGATACATGTCTTTTGCTAAACACTCAATTAAGACTTGTTTTGATACTCATTATCATATTTATTTGGAAACAAGTGACAAAGAATCACTATTTGACGTTTCAGCGTTTCCTTTAGCAGTCGTATGTAGTTTTGCTGAAGAATCGGATGTTTTTTTGCGTGTTCCTGAGTATTCTGTTCAAAAAACAAGATATTCTAAACATACTTTTTATGCTTTAGTAGATAATGACCAAGAAAAATTTACAGTTTGTCAACAATAAAAATAGTGTTTTAACTGGGGGATACAAATGAGTTTGAATTTGAAACACTACGAAATTGTTATCTACAAAGATCATCTCAAAGTAGATATACAAGAAA
>JAZQUN010000090.1:0-1589 GCA_045631385.1 Clostridia bacterium | reverse complement strand
TAACGCAAGTTAGCCCTTTTTTGTTGCCCTTTATCACTTTTGATTGACTTTTGTGTAATTTAGTGTATACTATTAGTAAATATTGTTAAGGAATAATCTATGAAAAAACTTACTAAACTTTTATCTGCGTTGATGGTTGGGTTGTTGCTTTGCGCCGTGTTGTGCGGTTGCAACGTATCCAAATCAAGCCTAAACGCAAACGCTAACGACTTTACTAAAAACTGGATGAGTTACATTTCCGACAGCACTCTTGTAAAGGATATCATCATCCCTGGCAGCAACGACTCTGGTCTATCCAACTGCTCACGCTTTGCAAAGACTCAACACTTTAGCACTGCCGAACAGCTTGACTTTGGCGTAAGATACCTAGAAATGAACGTTCGCAACGTTGACGACGAATTGTACACCTTTTATGGATCGAGCAAGGGCGAAAAGCTTGCAGACATTCTTTCGGGCGTGTTGGCATTTTTGAAAGAGCACAAAACAGAAACTGTTGTATTGGACTTTTCTGCTTTCAACAACCAACCACAAAAGCAAATTGTTAGCCTAATCAAAAAGTACTTTGTGCCAAATGGCAGCTACACCTACATTGTACGCAACTTGATTTCTTCTACTCTAGACGAAGACTTTTTCAACACCCTTTCACTATCTCAAGCAAAGGGCAGAGTAATTGTGTTTATGGATGGTGACGGCAACGACTACCTAGACGAAACGTTCATCTTCAAGCGCAACAACAACCAAGGCACACGCTTGTTTACTAGCTTGCAATCCTACTACAACAAACAGACTAACAACGCTAGCTCTAAAAAGTATATTGCTACACTAGATAGCACGTTGCAAAGATATGCTACTTACGGCGAAGGTTTCCGTGTTTTGCAAGGTCAACTACACGACGGCAAATCCTTACTTGGCCCAGCATATTACGAAAGCAAGCACGACAAAAATATGTCGGAATATATTGATAGTCTTGCAACTAGCCCAAATCTAGCAAAGGTAAACATTATCACACGTAACTTTATCGACTGCACAAAGGCTTGCCAAATACTTGCACTAAACAGCGCAAATGGTAACGTAAAAACCGCTATGGCAGAGCAATTTCAACAAGAAGTTTCACAATTCAACTAATAAATATATATGCAAAAAGCCCACCGCATCAAGCGGTGGGCTTTTTTTTGATATCATTATCTCAAATCAATTTGTGAAGTTTGATCACAAGTCATTACGCCAAGATACTTTGTTGCAAAAAAGTCTTGCACTTCTTGTGAAAGCATAGCGTTGGTCAACGCGTCAATTTTTGCTTTGTAATTTGCATCGTTGTTGTAATCGTTGTATCTAGCAGCAATAATGTTTGCATTGCCTACCACCAAGGCACTGTCGTCTTCGACAGCGGCACGCTTGGATGCATTTACGTTGCCGGTATAAGCTGTGTTGCATGGAAGACAAGCAAAGTCGTAATCCGCCAAGGATGATACAAGCAAGTTTTCTGCCACAAGTGTTACTGTGACGTTGCCATCAATACTAGTCCAAGATTTAGATGTTTCGCTGATATTAAGCGTTTGACCATCGTTGCTGACAGGGAAGTCGGAGGC
>JAZQUN010000089.1:0-4342 GCA_045631385.1 Clostridia bacterium | reverse complement strand
CCCATCATTACACTACCTTTAAGTTGTACTTTTGCCATAATTAGTCTCCGTATGGGCACAAAAGCTGCCCTGTTTGTGTTATTTTTGCTTGTCCGTTGGTTTTTTCGGTTAGTGTTTCAGTCAAAGACTGAACTTGGTTGTGTAGCACCAAGTACTGCAAGCAAACATCGGTATCGTACACAACATTTTGCAAGATTGCCTTGTCGTTTGCTGTGCGTTGAGCAATTTTGAGTAAACTGTAATCCACCTTGACGTCAACTGTGGCACAATGGCGCATTTCGATGCGCTTTGCACCGTTTAGACCAAGGCTTGCAGTGCCGTTGTAAGCGCGCACTAGTCCACCTGCACCCAGTTTGATACCACCAAAGTAGCGAGTTACAACTACAACTACTCTGTTTAGTTTGCAGTTTTTGATGCACTCGTAAATGGGCATGCCTGCTGTGCCTTGTGGCTCGCCATCGTCGCTAAACTTGGCTTTGTCGTCAAAAATGTATCCGTAGCAGTTGTGAGTTGCGTCAAAGTGCTTTTTCTTGATTTGTGCTACAAACTCTACTGCTTCTTCGACACTAGCGATGCCTTTTACGTATGCGATAAAGCGTGATTTTTCAATCACGTTTTCGCAAGTATAAAGTTTGTTTTCCAGCGTCGAATACTCTTTCATTATTTCAAAATTACCCTTATGTGTACTTTTTTACCCTTGTGCAAGATAACTTCGCCTTTGGCAAGCTCTTCTTCTGTCAAAGTTTCGTCAAACTTGACGATTTTGCGGTCGTTGATGGATACGCCGCCACCTTCGATAAGTCTACGACCTTCACCACGGCTCTTGCATTGGTTTGTTGCAACCAAAATATCAATTACACCCGCAGTTGCATCTATTTCGACTGTAGGCATGTTGTCTACGTCTTGGCTAAAAGATGCCTTTACTTGTTGCAAAACTTGGTCTGCTACTTCTTTGCCGTGAACAATTGCTGTTACTTCGTAAGCAAGACGCTCTTTAGCAGCATTCATGCGTTGGTCTTGGTACTTTGTTAGCTCGGCAATTTCGCCCAAATCCATAAAGGTTAGCAGTTTCATGCAGGTTTCTACACGGTCGTCTTCGACGTTGCGCCAGTATTGGAAGAAATCGAATGGAGAAGTTTTGTTTGCGTCTAGCCATACTGCACCTTTGGCTGTCTTACCCATCTTTTTGCCTTCGCTAGTTGTTAGCAAAGTGAAAGTTGCAGAATAAGCTGGCTTGGACTGTTTGCGACGAATCAAGTCTACGCCGGCAATCATGTTGCTCCATTGGTCGTCACCACCTAGTTGCAAGCAACATCCGTATTTGCGGTTTAGTACCAAAAAGTCGTATGCTTGCATTAGCATGTAGTTGAATTCCAAGAAACTCAAGCCCTTTTCTAGACGTTGCTTGAAGCACTCGGCTGTAAGCATTTTGTTTACGGAAAAACACGTGCCGATTTCACGAAGGAAATCTACGTAATTTAGACTGCAAAGCCAGTCGCCGTTGTTTTCAAAAATTGCCTTGTCTACGTCGATAAAGCGAGAAATTTGTGTGCGGAAGCAATCTACGTTGTGTTGGATTGTTTCCTTTGTCATCATGCTACGCATATCTGTACGACCAGATGGATCGCCTACCATTGCAGTACCACCACCGATAAGCACTACTGGACGATGGCCAGCACGTTGCATGTGCGCCATTGCCATAAGTGTTACAAAGTGACCTACGTGCAAACTATCGGCTGTTGGGTCGTAACCAGTGTAAAACGTTACACTTTCCTTGCCGAGAAGCTCGTACAACTCGTCTCCGTAAATTGTTTGTTTGATATATCCACGTTCTTTTAGTACGTCCATTACGTTTTTCATATATTTTCTCCTTGATGATGGTTACTTTTTGTTTTTGCTTTGGCGACAGCCTATATCTTGACCATTGCCCGACGGTGTGTAGTACACCTTGTCTTTGAGTTGATCGGGCAAATATTGTTGCTCTACCCAGCCACCGTAATTATGTGGGAATTTGTATGGAATTTGACCAACAGTTTCGGTATCCTTTGGATAGTTTTGATCACACAAGTAGCTTGGAACTTGTAATTGTGGGTTATCTATAGCATCGGCTTCGGCTGAATACAATGCTTCTACTACAGTGTTGGACTTTGGTGCGTTGCAAATATACAAAATTGCTTGGGTAAGCGGAATTCGGCCTTCTGGTAGTCCAATGTTTTGAAATGCTGTCATTGCACTTGTTGCTACCACTAGCGCCATTGGGTCGGCAAGACCAACGTCTTCGGCTGCGTGAACGACAATTCGACGAGCAAGTAGCATCGGATCGGTGCCGGCTTCGAGAAGTCTTTCGAACCAAAACATTGCTGCGTTTGGATCGCTACCACGCATGCTTTTGATAAATGCACTTAGCATATCGTAGTACATTTGAGTATCAACGCTTAGTGCCTTTTTTTGCATGGATTGTGATGCTGTAAGCTTGTCTACCACCACTTTACCTTCGTTGTTTGGCTGTGTGGTTAGTACGGCGAGCTCCAACGCATTGTAGGCTGTGCGCAAATCACCCGCCGATACGTTTGCAATGTAGTTGATGGCTTCATCCGTTGCTACAACGTTTAGCTTTTGCATCAAGCTGTCCTTTTTGAGTGCAAGTTGCAAGCCCTTTTCTACGTCCTTTGTTGTGAGTGGCTTGAACTCAAACACTCTGCAACGTGACACTATCGCGCGCGTCATGGACACGTAAGGGTTTTCGGTAGTTGAGCCGATAAAAGTGATTATGCCCTTTTCGATAGCGGGCAACATACAGTCGGACTGTGCCTTGCTCCAGCGGTGACACTCGTCTAGTAGCAAATAGGTTTTTTGACCGTAGCGGTTGAACCTGACTGTCGCTTCATCAATTACCTTTTTTGCATCAGCTACACCACTTGATACTGCGTTGAGCTTTTCGAAGTGACTGCCAGTTGTGTTGGCAATGATGTTGGCAAGACTTGTTTTGCCTGTGCCTGGAGTTCCCCAAAAGATGCAGCTGCCTAGTTTATCTGCCATGATAGCACGGCAAAGCAACGAGCCATCGTAAATCAGATGAGATTGACCGATAAATTGGGACAAAACTCGTGGGCGCATGCGCTCTGCAAGGGGTGTATTTGTAGTTTTTTCGTCGTTGAACATTGACGTTTGTGAATAGTTTAGCATTGTAATATTGTAACAAATTTTTGTCAATATTGCAATACATTTTACAATAATAAAATATATAATATTTTAGAAAAAATAGAAAAAACGCGCCGAAAAGCGCGTTTTTTGTAGAAATTTGAACTATTTGGTTGTTTTTGGTCACTTTAGACTGCTAAACATTACTTGAAAATGCGTACGCCGGTCAAATTTGGATAAGCATTTTTGTAGTTTTGCATGGAGTCAGCAAGTACTTTTAGAGCTGTTTCCTTGGAGTAAACTTCGGATACAGTTGTAGATTTGTGCTCTAGTTGTTTGTACACGCTGAAAAAGTGTTGCATTTCGTTGAAAATGTGTTGAGGCAACTCGCCCATGTTTTTGTAGCAGTTGTAGTTTGGATCAGAAAATGGAATTGCGATGATTTTTTCGTCCATTTCTCCACCATCGTTCATGGTGATTACGCCAATTGGATAGCAACGAACCATTGACAATGGAACAAGTGGTTGTGAGCAAAGTACCAACACGTCCATTGGGTCGCCGTCACCGGCAAGTGTCAATGGAACAAAACCATAGTTTGCTGGATAGTGAGTGGAAGTGTGCAATACGCGGTCAAGGATTAGGCGGCCAGTTTCCTTATCTAGCTCGTACTTTTCCTTGCTGCCTTTTGGGATTTCGATTACTGCAATAAAGTCGTCAATCGCTATGCGATTTGGGTTGATATCATGCCAAATATTCATGGTTGTGTTCTCCTATATTAGTATTTGAAAGTTTTTGCAAAATTGATAAAGTTTTCGGAATCGGTGTACATGTTGGCATTTTTAGCCCATACCAAAACTAGTTGTTGCTTGACTGGATTTTGCATTGGAATGCATACCAAATCTTTGTTTAGCTCGCCAATTTGCTTGTACAAAAATGCACCTGTGTTGCCGTAGGACAAAAACTCCTTGATGGTGTACAGTTGAGATGAGTACAAACGAATGTTTGGCTCTACTTCTTCTTCCTTGAAGGCACGTTTAATTTGTACGTTTTGGTCGCTATCCGCCTTGAACAAAATTACGTGCTCTTCCGCTAGGTCGCTGTATCTTAGGCTGGGCGCTTCGGCTAGTGAATGGTTTTTGCTTACGCAAAATACCATTTCGGTATCTACAAGTGGCAAAACGTTGTAATCAAGTCGGAGGCC
>JAZQUN010000088.1:0-9746 GCA_045631385.1 Clostridia bacterium | reverse complement strand
CTAGAAAGTGTGCTTTCCCGCCTTTTGTAACAAATATTTAAGCATTATATTTATATTAAGCAACAAAAAAAGACCGTTAACGTATATGTTATCGGTCTTTTTGTTATTAAATTATCTATTTGTATCAAAACTTTTTCAAACAGCCAACAACTTTACCCAAAATTGTTGGATTTTCATCTTTTTCTACCACAATGTCATCCATTGCATTGTTTTCTGGATGCAAAACAAACGGATTAATTGACTGCAAACGCTTTATTGTTGCTGTATCTTGCCACAATGCAAGCACAATTTCGCCTACGTTAGCGATATTTTGACGTTTTACTACAACAAAGTCGCCGTTAGAAATTCCGGCATTTATCATACTGTCACCATCAACGCGCAAAACAAACAAATTGTCTTCGTTATATACCGACTTAGGTAAGCAAATTTCACCTTCGTAGTCTTCTACGGCAAGTATGCCGGATCCCGCGCTAACGTTACCAATCAGTGGTGCAACGCAAGTATTTAGTGATTTGCGTGCAGAGTTTGTGACGGTTATTGATCTGTTTTTATTCTTTTCGTTGCTAATTTTTCCTTCTTTACGTAGTTTATCCAAGTAGTAATAAGCAACCGACGTGGACGAAAGATTAAATTTGCGGCAAATTTCTCTTACAGTTGGTGGATAATTGTTTTCGTTAGAAAACTCTACGATAAAGTTGTAAATTTGTTGAAGTTTTTGTTGTGTATCACGCATAAATGTCTGTTACCTTTACAAAATTTATATAACAAATTTTAGCACAAATGTTTCAATATTGCAATATGTTTTAGAACAAACTTTCTACAAAATTGTGGAAATTATTGAAATTCTTGCCATTTTTGGCATATTATTACAGACATAGTATTGCTTTTACCTAACTTTAATCAACTCAAACTCTCTATTAAACAGTTCAACGTATCTGCAGTCGACTAGTATTTCAATGGTGCAATCATCGTCAAAATTAGTTGACACAACCTTTACGGCGTAGTTGCCAGCAAGCTTTACGAATTGATTATATTTTGCCCAGTCGCATCTGTATGTCACGTATTTATATCTATTTAATACGTGAGATTTAATCTTATCAAGCAATTTATCAATATTTTTACCACTTTTTGCCGATACAAAGGCAAATTCTTCGCAAAATTCTTGTGTAAAAAAGCCGTCATCGGTATCAATTTTGTTGTAAACTCTAATTATTGGAGCAACAACCTTCATTTCTTGCAGCAACCCTTCAGTCACTTCTATGTGGTTATCTACGTTTTTGTCACTAAAGTCGCACACGTTAAGCACCAAATCGGCGTTTACAACTTCATCTAGCGTAGATTTAAATGCTTCTATTAATCCGTGAGGCAAATTTTTGATAAATCCTACTGTATCCGAAAGCAAAACTTCAATTCCTAGATCAGCAAACTCCAATTTGCGTGTTGTTGTATCAAGGGTTGCAAACAATTTATCGTCAGCGTATATGTCGGAATTGGTCAGTCTGTTAAATAGTGTAGATTTTCCAGCGTTTGTGTAACCAACCAATGCAATACAAAACATGTTGTTTTTGCTACGTTTCTGTCTGGCAACGTCACGGTTGCGCTGAAGTTCTTCCAATTCACGCTTAAGCCTTGTAATTCTGTCCCTTACAACACGCTTATCCGTTTCCAGTTTGGTTTCACCTGGACCACGCGTACCAATTCCGCCACCTTGACGGCTGTATTCTACGTTTTTAGGTTTTGTAGCGTATCCGTATTTAAGTTGAGCCAATTCTACCTGCTTTTTACCTTCGCCGCTTTTTGCGTGCAAGGCAAAAATATCTAGTACAAGGTCGATTCTATCCAAAACCCTACAATTAAGCGTGTCTTCAATTTTTCTACGCTGAATTGCGTCTAATTGACAGTTAAAAATAACCGTTTCCACGCCAATTTCTTCAACTAAATCGGCAATTTCTATCAATTTTCCTGTTCCAACGGCGCAAACGTTGTCAATTGTTGCTCTTTTTTGAACAACCACGTCAACAACTTGACCGTTTGCCGTTTCTATAAGGCGGTTAAGTTCTGCCAAATCATATTCTAAATCAGTATCTGGTGTTTCTACAAATACAACCAGTATTTTTTCAAGTTCAATTTTCATATCTATTTAATATAAGGTGGCAGATTTTGCCACCTATAATGCATTTTAGTTAAATTATTCGTTATTTTCGTCGCCTTCATTAACAGATGCTCGCAAAGACACCTTTTCAACCGCCTTTTTACGCAAATCTTCGCTTATTGCAGCGTAGTGTTTTTTGGTTGTGTTTACGTCTTTGTGTCCCAAAACGTCTGCAACGATGTAAATATCGCCTGTATTTCGATACAATTCTGTACCAAACGTGCTACGAAGCTTATGTGGAGTAATCTTTTTGAGCGGCGTAGTAATTTTGCTGTATTTTTTAACAATATTTTCTACTGCGCGTGTAGAAATTCTCTTGTTTTGCAACGATAAAAACAACGCCGTTTCGTCCTTAGCACACTTATTATTGCCCATACGCAAGTAATAGTAATCGTAAAGCATGCCAGCAACTTCGTCATTTAGATACAAAATAACGCGCGCACCGCCCTTACGAGTTACTACAAAGCTCATATTGTCAAAGTCAACGTCATCAATATCAATTCCAACCAACTCGCTAACACGGATACCAGTACCAAGTAGCAAGCCAACAATGGCAAGGTCACGCACTTGAGTGTTTTCTTGGTACTTAATTTGCTTGTTTGTCAGTCCGTCGCCCGTTTCAACTACGTCTAAAAGTTTGCCAACTTCGTCAGATTCTAGTCTGACAATCTCTTTTTGGCGCAATTTTGGTGCGGCAACCGAAATGGTGGGATCTCTTGCAATGATTTCTTTCTTTTGGTAATACTTAACAACAGCCCTTATTGCCGACAATTTGCGTCTTTTTCCGGATGCTTCATTGTGTACCGTAGCGCCGGTATATTCGTCTCTGTAGCTTGTTAAATAGGCCAAAAACTTTTCAATTTCAAATGCTTCCAAGCCTTCAAGTTGTTCCAAGGTGATATCTTGGGTGGATTTTCCTTCAAAACGTCTAATTTTTGTTGTCAAAAATCTAAAGAAAGTTCGAAGATCGTACGCGTAGTTTAGACGAGTCAGCGTTGTCGTGGTTTGCTCGATACCTACAAAAAACTCTTCGCAAAACGCTGGCAAATCCTTGTAGATAATTTCGTCCAGCTTTATTAAGTTTTTTTCATCCCTTTGGGAAAAGTATTTGCTCATGCATTAATTATATTGCATATCGCATCGTAAATCAAGAGTTTTTGTAATAATTTGTTCAACTTTTTCTGCTGCAAAACGCTTGTCAGCCAGCAGATTTTATGCATTGCCTATTTTTAATTAGATAAACAAATCAAACGGTAAAATAGTGCGGTAAAATTGATTAAATTGCACACGTGATTACCATGCAAATTACCAATAAAATGTCTTATAATTGATCAAATCCAACAAAAAAGTACCTGCTAATTTTGTATAAAAACCGTACGAATCAAATCAAAATATGCAAATTAATTAAAACTGTGAAATCAAGCAACAAATCCGTCTAAAAGCCTAAAAAAGTCAATTTAATTATAAAACTACTACTATTTTTGTTAAAAAACGCCATATCTATTCGTAAAATCGGCATTTTGCGAATAGATATATACAAACATTTGGACATACTTATCAAATATTTTGACCAATTTTCACCCAATTTTACAACAAAAAGTCAGCCATCAACTCGTCAACATTTTCTATTGACTAACGTCCTGCATTTTCCAATATCATTACGTCACAAATTGTAACCAGTTTCACCTTGCAATTTGTACTTTTTCTATCAAATTGCCACGCTAGTTTTGCAACACTTTACACTATTTCTTTCAAAAACGTGTAATCTCTCAATTTCTTTTGCATCAATTCAAAGTTTGGAGCAAATTTTTGCAGCACAGTCCAATATTCTTTGTCGTGTCCTAACGTGTAAAAATGCGCAAACGCATGCGCTATCAAATACCTTCGCAAATCATACGGTAATTGTATCGCCCTATAATCAATGCTGACAACCTTGTTAGACATATCCGCGCATCTAATCCAGCCGCTATTTTTCAACGCAGTAAGGTTTATTGCTGCAGGGCACAATGCCACCTTCGTACCAAATTGAGAAATCTCCTGCCTCAACCATTGTTTTGCAAGCAATTTAATAAAACTGCAAACTGCTTTTTTTCTTTTACTACTGTCCAGGTAAGCTTTTTCGCTTACTACCACACAGTCGTTTTGCAGGATAGTTTTTGCCACGTCACCAGAAACAACGTCAAACACTTTCCCTGCTATCAACACTTTTTTACAGCTAAACAAATCGGACACAAAGTCCACTACGTTTTGCTCACCACAGTTAGATAATTCTGCGTCTATCGCCTTACACTCAATTTTATTGCCGTACCAACTTGCGCTATCCCTTAATATTTTAATCAGTTCGTTTTCGGCAATTTCCCAAGGCGCTTCAACGCTCAACTGTCCATCGACAACACTAATTTTCACGTTGTCGGTATCTGATCGAACAACTTTTGCGGTAATTTGCACTATTTTCACCCCATTTTTAACTAAAATTACGCTTTTTTAGGCGTATCACATTATTATGTCTGTAATAGTAGTGAAAGATATTGACATATTTTCAATATTATTTTATAATATTGTCAAATACACCAAGGAGAAATTTTGCTATGGCAGGCGACTTCACCTTTTTGAAAGGCAACATCGAAACCATTATATTGTGTGCACTATTCAACGGCGACAAATACGGCTACGAAATTGCCAAAGAAATCAAAGAACGTACACAAAATCAATACGAAATCAAGCAGCCAACACTTTACACTTATCTAAAAAGGCTTGAAACACAGGATCTAATCCTGTCCTATTGGGGTGCAGAGTCTAACGGTGGCAGACGCCGTTACTACAAACTAACCGAACTTGGCAAATTGCACTGCCAAGCCTTTATGACCGAGTGGCAATATCACAAAACGGTGCTAGAAAACCTAGTTGATACTTCCACCGTCACCGAAACGCCATCGCAAGAAGACGTAACGCAAATTTTCGGTACAAAACAAAAGCGCCCACGCAAAACAAAGGACGTTACGGTCGAAAGTCTAGACGAAGCCGATGAAGTTGCAAAGCGCCTTGCTATGCTAGAAGCGCTAAACAAACCACAACCAGCCGAAGATCAACCGCTAACCGATGAGCAACCAATCGTAGAAAACCAGCTAGAAGCCGTTCAAGAGCCTATCTTTGACACTACAACCGACGTTGTTGCCGAAAATACTGTTGAAATTGTTGAAGAAACTATCGAAGCCGACGTAACTACTGCCGAAATTGAACCTACAGAGCAAACAATCGAGCCTGTTCAAGAAGTTGCACCACAACCAGTTGATAGATTTGCCGTAAATCAAGAAGACGCAACCAGTTTCTTGGAGAAATTTGAACAAAAGGCGCAAGAAATTGCAAATCGCCCTACCGAATCAACAACCGATTGCGGCGAAAACTACCAACACGTGCTTATGGGTATTTTGGGGGATCAAATCGATGCTCATTTGGAGCAAGCCCAACAAGAGCCTACCCAACCGGTATTTGCTCAACAACAGTCCCAGTCACTAGAAGACGTTGCCGACAAACTAGCTCAAAAAGGCGTGCGTATGCGCATATACAACCGCACTACTGCACAATATCGCTCCAAATTGCTAGTACCATCCAACAAAATCAACTGTCTAACGGCATGGTTTACCTTCTTTGCAATGTTTATATTGCTTGCTGGTGTATGCCTATCCACGCTAGACGCAGGCGTATGGCCTATTTTTGCCGTAATTTGTGGCGTTTTGCTACTAGTTCCAACAATTTTGACTGTAATTGCCGTAGCCGAGCCAATTCGTCGCGAAAAACCAAACTACAACTTAAAAAATCTGCTTATTCTATCAGCAATAATATCCGCAACCGTTATTTTGCTTTCCCTAGGAATCAACATCTTGTTTATCAACATCAAGTTCTCCGAAGTTGGCAAGGTTGCAACACAAATACTGCTACCATCCATTTTGGGACTTGTATTCCCTATCGCAGTATTCTTCTACGATAAATGCGTCAACTACTTTGCAGAGTAACAAAAAAGGACAAGATCAACCATCTTGTCCTTTTAATTTATATTTAAATCTTTCATTATCCGTTCATTTCGTTTTTGAACAAAATTTATTTGTTTTTTAATCAATGTTAGGTACTCATCAACAGTTGTCGGAAATGGACTTTGGCTAAGATCTCCTGATTCAAGCCAAAAATTAACTTTAGTAAAGTCATCTGAAACCAAATCTTGAAAGTAAAAGAACTCAACATAACCCTTAAAACTTACAAATAAATCAAGGAAGTCCTTATTTTTATTCATTACTTCAGACAAAGGAGATGCTTCTTTAGAATAGTATCTTCTAATACACTCTAACGTTAAATCAAAGCGATCTCTAATATAAGTATTACATCCACGTGCTTGGTTTATTCCGCCCATCATCCTTGGGAAAATCGTAAATCCTCCAATTGTGTAAGCAATTTTAACATAGTTTTCAATATATTCTTTATAATTAGCAACAGATTTTGCAACTTCGTTTATCATATCTATATACTTTTCATAACGAAAACTTACTATAATAGAGTCGCTACTAAATCTAAAACTATTCCATGTCAAATAGCTTGAGGAATCTACTTTTTTTAAATTAAGAAATCTGCCGTTTGGCAATTCTTTACTCCAAAGCTTTCGATGGTACTCTAGCAGCAGTAAGCAATCGCGATCAGGATCTTTACTGCTTTTGCCCATTGGGTTGATCCAATAGTTATCCCAAAACCCAGGCGTAAAGTCAGCCATGCATAGAGATACATCAATATTGCCCATATTTTCTCCTTTTACAATCTGTGTTAAGATTATATAAAAAAGCCCACAACATATTGCTGCGGGCTTATCTTGGCAGGGGCTATAAGACTTGAACTCATCTCATTGGTTTTGGAGACCAAGGCACAACCTCTATACCAAACCCCTAAAATCAGTTGACAAAACAACTGCCTTATTATTATAATAAATGTATAAAATAATGTCAAATATTTAACGGAATAAATTGTGAAAAATATGAAAAAAGTTATTATTTATACAGACGGAGCATGCTCTGGCAACCCAGGCGTAGGCGGTTGGGGAGCAATACTTATGTACAACGGCGCTGCAAAGAAAATCAGCGGCTACGACAAAAACACTACCAACAATCGTATGGAGATGTTTGCGGTAATCCAAGCATTGCGTTGTCTAAACCAAAGTTGTCACTGCGTAATCCACTCCGACTCACAATATGTCGTTGATGCATTCAACAAAGACTGGATCACTTCTTGGCAAAACAACAACTGGCGTACAGCATCCAAGCAAGAAGTCAAAAACGTTGATTTGTGGAAAGCACTACTATACGAAATAAACAAGCACAAGGTAGAGTTTATCAAGGTGGCAGGACACGCCGGCGACGTTTACAACGAAATGTGCGACGAAATGGCTACAACCGAAGTTGCCAACTACCAAAAGCTTCTAAAAGAGCAACACATCGACCTATAATCAACAAATATGCAAAACAAAAGGCTACTCAAACGAGTAGCCCTTTTTATTTGGTTAGATTATTTAGCAAATTCTACGCTACGAAGTTCTCTAATAACGTTAACCTTGATTTGACCAGGGTATTCCAATTCACTTTCAATTTTCTTAGCAATATCCTTTGCCAAAAGCACGGTTGTTTCGTCGTTGATAACTTCTGGCTTAACGATGATACGCACTTCTCTACCAGCTTGAACAGCGTAAGATTTTTGTACACCGTTGAAGGAGTTAGCAATTTCTTCCAATTTTTCAAGACGTTTTACGTAGTTTTCGATAGATTCACGTCTTGCACCAGGTCTTGCACCTGATACAGCGTCGGCTGCTGCAACAATGATAGCTTCTACTGTCATAGGCTCAACGTCGCCGTGGTGAGACATGATACAGTTAACAACTTCTTTGCTTTCCTTGTATTTCTTTGCAAGGTCAGCACCGATTTGCATGTGTGTGCCTTCTACTTCTTGGTCAACAGCCTTACCGATATCGTGCAACAATGCACCACGTTTAGCAAGGTTTACGTCAAGACCAAGCTCTGCAGCCATGATACCTGCAATGTAACTTGTTTCAATAGAGTGACGAAGCACGTTTTGACCGTAACTTGTACGGAATTTCAAACGACCAAGCAATTTGATTAGTTCTGGGTGCAAACCAAATACGCCCGAGTCAAACGATGCAGCTTCGCCGGCATCTTTAATTGTGATATCCATATCACGCTTAACCTTTTCCACCATTTCTTCAATACGAGCTGGGTGGATACGGCCGTCGGTGATTAGTTTTTCGATGGTAATACGAGCAATTTGACGTCTAACTGGGTCAAATCCAGACAAAATTACTACTTCTGGTGTATCATCAATGATAAGTTCTACGCCAGTAGCGTTTTCTAGTGCTCTGATGTTTCTACCTTCACGACCGATCAAACGACCTTTCATTTCGTCATTTGGAAGTGGAATTGTTGTGATGGTTGTTTCGCTTACTTGATCACTAGCACATCTTTGGATAGCAAGGCTAACAATTTCTTTTGCTTTTGCTTCACCATTTTCGCGTGCTTCTGTTTCAATTTTTCTAACAATAGATGCAGCGTCTTTTCTTGCATCGGATGTTATTTGGTCTATCAAGATTTGCTTTGCTTCGTCTCTTGTTAGGCTAGCAACTCTTTCTAGTTCGGCAGTAATTTTTTCTGCTGCCTTGTCAATTTCGTTTTGCTTTTTAGCAAGTTCGCTTTGTTGAGAAGACAAGTGTTTTTGTTGAGCATCAAGTTGGTCAAATTTTTTAAGTACCATCTCTTCTCTCTTGTCTAGGGCATCTTCTCTTGCACCTAGCTTTTGTTCTTGTTTGTTTAGTTCTTGGTTGCGTTCACGTACTTGACGTTCGTGTTCGGCTTTGAGCTTGTGAGTTTCTTCTCTTGCCTCCAAAATAGCTTCTTTTTTAAGTGCTTTTGCTTCTGCCTTACCTTGTTCTACGATAGAATTTGCTTCAGCAGTGGCTTTACCTATTTTTTTGTCCCTATTAAGTTTATAAACGAATATTCCACCCGCAACACCTGCTAGCAATGCAACTGCACCGATCAATACAGCAGCCCATACAGGTAGAGTATTTTGTCCATCAGCAAAGAAGAAAAACGCCAATAAATTTTGCATTTTAGTTTTTCTCCTAGATTCAATTTTCCATTTATTAAAAAGTCAATATTAATGGATATATATATTTTAATAAATAATAGCAATTTTGTCAAGACTAATATTGTCAAAAATGAAAATTTAACCGCGAATTTTTTTATGAAAACAACAAAAAAAGCCGATAAAAATCGGCTTTTTGTAATTATTCTGCTTCAGTTGGTTGTGGCGCAACTTTTTGACGAATTTTTGTTTCAAGTTCTTGCATAAGTTCAGGATTTTTGTCAAGCATATCTTTTACGTTTTCCTTGCCTTGACCAATCTTTTCGCCATTGTAGCTAAACCAAGAGCCACTCTTTTCAATAAATCCGTGTTCTACTGCTAGATCCAAAATGCAACCGGCACGAGAAATGCCCTTACCGTACATAATTTCAAACTCTGCAGTCTTAAATGGTGGCGCAACCTT
>JAZQUN010000087.1:0-2552 GCA_045631385.1 Clostridia bacterium | reverse complement strand
GGTAGAGCAACAACACACCGATACGTGTTCGTTTATGTCATGGGGCTACAACCCATTTGTTAGCGAAAAATCTCAATACCACGGTGCATACTTGGCAGTAGTCGAAAGCGTTGCAAAGCTAATCGCAACTGGTGCATCTTTTGAGGACGTTTATCTAACTTTCCAAGAGTATTTTGAAAAGCTTGGCAAGTCCAAGGAACGTTGGGGCAAACCATTTGCCGCATTGCTTGGTGCTTTCCGTGCACAAATGCAACTTGGCGTAGCAGCCATCGGCGGTAAAGACAGTATGAGTGGTAGCTTCGAAGATATCGACGTACCACCAACCCTAGTTTCCTTTGCGGTTACTACCAACAAAACAAGCGACGTAGTATCCAACCACTTCAAAAAGGCAGGCAACAACGTATACTTGTTTACTCCAACAGTAGGCAACGACGGTTTGCCAACAGCCGATAGCCTAAAAGCATTGTTTGATAAGGTGTACAGCCTAAACAAACAAGGCAAAGTGCAAGCTATGTGGACACCAGCATACGGCGGTGTAGCCGAAGGCGTACTAAAGATGAGCCTAGGCAACGGTTTTGGCTTCAACTTTGCAGATGGCGTTGATATGTCAACCCTATTTGGTTACAATTACGGTGCATTTATTGTGGAAAGCAACAGCAACCTAGACGGTATGTTGCTTGGTACGGTAACTAACGACGGTATGTTTACTTACGGCAACGAAAAGGTAGAAACGTCTACTCTTGTAGCGTTGTACGAAGGCAAACTAGAGTCCGTTTACCCAACCAAAGAAAAGGCAAACAACCAAATTTATACAAACTTCAGTTATACAAACACTCAACCAATTGTAGCACCAAAAGTTTTGGTAGCAAAGCCAAAGGTTGTAATCCCTGTATTCCCAGGAACAAACTGCGAGTACGACACAGCAAAAGTAATGCGTGATGCTGGTGCTGATGCCGATATCTTCGTCATCAACAATTTGACACCAGATTCCGTTGCCAAGTCGGTTGACGAATTCGCTAAAAAGGTAGCAAATTCTCAAATGATTTTCGTACCTGGCGGCTTCTCCGGTGGTGACGAACCAGACGGCTCTGGCAAGTTCATCATGGCATTCTTCAAAAACCAAGCAGTCAAAGAGCAAGTCCACAACTTGCTAAACAACCGTGACGGCTTGATGTGTGGTGTATGTAACGGCTTCCAAGCGCTAATCAAACTTGGACTAGTCCCATACGGCAAGATCATTGATACAGACGAAACCTGCCCAACACTTACATTCAACACAATTTCTCGTCACCAATCCAAGCTTGTTCGCATCCGCGTGGCATCCAACAAGTCCCCATGGCTAGCAGATACCAACGTAGGCGACGTCTACACAGTTCCAATTTCCCACGGTGAAGGTCGATTCCTTGCAAGTGACGAGCTAATTGCTCAACTAGCAGCCAACGGACAAATTGCAACACAGTACGTAGATTTTGACGGCAACGCAACAAGCGACGTTCGTTTCAATCCAAACGATTCCATCCTTGCTATCGAAGGTATCACGTCCCCAGATGGTCGTGTATTCGGCAAGATGGGACACAGCGAGCGTATCGGTAACGGCTTGTACAAAAACGTAGATGGCATCTACGATATGAACATGTTTAGTTCAGCAGTAAAATACTTCAAAGGGAGAAAATAAACCATGGCTTACCTTACAGACATCGAAATTGCGCAACAAACTCAACTAGAACCAATCACTCAAATTGCAGACAAACTTGGTCTAGACGACAAATATGTAGAGCAATACGGCAAATACAAGGCAAAGGTAGATTACTCTTTGCTTAACGAACGCAAAAACAAAGACGGCAAACTTGTCCTTGTTACAGCAATTACGCCAACCCCAGCGGGCGAAGGCAAAACAACCACAACAATTGGTTTGTCCGATGGTCTTAAGCAAATTGGTAAAAACGTAGTAGTAGCACTTCGCGAACCATCTCTTGGCCCAGTATTTGGTGTCAAGGGTGGTGCAGCAGGTGGCGGATATGCACAAGTAGTGCCAATGGAAGATATCAACTTGCACTTTACAGGCGACTTCCACGCAATTGGCGCAGCAAACAACCTTCTTGCAGCAATGCTAGATAACCACATCTACCAAGGCAACGCACTAAACATCGACCCACGCCGTATCACTTGGAGACGTTGTGTGGATATGAACGACCGTCAACTTCGCTTTGTAACCGATGGTCTTGGCGGACGTGTAAACGGTGTCCCACGTGAAGACGGCTACGACATCACTGTTGCTTCCGAAATTATGGCAGTATTTTGCCTAGCAAGTTCCATTACAGATTTGAAGGAACGCCTTTCTCGTATCGTAGTTGCTTACACCTACGACGAAAAGCCAGTTACAGCAGGACAACTAAATGCTGTAGGCGCTATGACAGCACTTTTGAAAGATGCTTTGAAGCCTAACCTTGTTCAAACGTTGGAAGGCACACCTGCATTTGTGCACGGTGGTCCATTTGCAAGTCGGAGGCCAAGCGGTCTTAGGAAGACAAGACCTGATAACAACTCCTTGG